>JASFSI010000001.1:0-20353 GCA_050114495.1 Lysobacterales bacterium
CCAGCGGAAGGTCCAGGTGGATGCGCGGCTCCGGCATGCCGTCAACCAGGGTTTGAAGCGCGGCAGAGACATCGACCCGGTCGTCGAGGCGCATCTCGCTGACGGCCTCGCGCACGTCCGCCAGCAGCAGCTTGGCCAGGGAATGGGCCTGCTGGACGTGTTCCAGGGCCTTGCCCTCGACCAGGTGTGTCGCCACTTCGAGGTTCAGCGTCAGCGCCGTCAGGTGGTGTCCGACCAGGTCGTGCAGTTCACGCGCGATGCGCACCCGCTCGGCGATGCGCGTATTGTCCGCCAGCAGGGCCTGCGTGGCCTTCAGCTCCGAGTTGACCTTGCGCAGCTGGTCCCGTGCCTCGTTCTGGCGCAGCGCGACGAAGCCGCTCATGAACGCGAACAGCGAAACCGCCAGGAACAGGCCGCCGGTGACCGCCGCGTCGCTGAAACCGATCTCGGCAATGTTGCTGAGCACCAGGACCAGCAGCACGTTTTGCCCCAGCAGCCAGACCACCGCCCAGGTCATGGGCAGCATCCACGGCAGCAGGCCGCCGACAATCAGCAGCAGGATGCCGCCGAGCGCAGTCTGGGACATCGTGCTGACACCGAGCGCCGCCAGGGTCAGGATCGAGACGGTCACCAGGCGATGCAGCATGCTGGTTCGCACCGGCAGTTCGCGTACCTGGTTCCAGTAGGTGAAGCCGAACACCAGGTGCAGAATCCACCAGCCCAGGTACTGGTCGGAACCCAGCGGCTCGGTGTACCAGGAATACATCAGCAGCAGCGGAATGGCCGCGCAGAACCAGGCGAACAGCCCGGCGTAGCGCAGCAACTCGATCGGCCGATATTTTTCGTTGATGACACTCATGCCCCGGCTAACCCGCATATTTCATGAGGGGATCGAAATTTCCGATCCAGCTGGCACAGCGGGTTGGACGGCTGACTATAGGGCTGCAACGAGCTGGGTCTTTGGAGAAATCTGGTCACAATGAGTCCGCCTTCGTGAACTATGCGGGCTAATCCCTGCCGCGTGATGAATGGGCTAATATTACCCCAGCCGCAAACGGCGAAAATATCTCATTAGTCATGCAAAGCGTCCACGACAACCATGACCGCTGATGTCCTCAGAGTCCGGGATTGCGACGAAAGCGGGCTGCGCGGCCTGCTGCAGCGCTTTGGCCTCGAACTCGAGCGCCTGCGCAGCGACACCGTCATTCCCGGCTCGTACTGGGGCGAACCGGAAGCCGGGCTGATCGAAAACCGGGTCATCGTGCGACCGGACACCCCGGTCCACTCACTGCTGCACGAGGCCTGCCACTGCATCTGCATGGACCCGGAGCGCCGCGCCGGGCTGAATACCGACGCGGGCGGCGACCACGACGAGGAGAACGCGGTCTGTTACCTGCAGATCGTGCTGGCGGATGAAATCACCGAAATGGGCAGCGATCGCATGATGCGCGACATGGATACCTGGGGTTACAGCTTTCGGCTGGGTTCGGCCCGGGCCTGGTTCGAGCGGGATGCCGACGACGCCCGGCAGTGGCTCACCGGGAACAGCCTGCTGACTGCGGCGGGCCGTCCCACCTTTCAGTTTCGAAAAGACTGAGGGGTCAGCGTCGCCGAGCCGAGCGGCTTTCGGAATTCAGGGCCGGTCGATCAACGCCTGGACTTTTTGCCAGTCGACGATCTTGAAATTCTGGTTTTCACCAGGCGCCACGTTGTAGCCGTCCTGCACGACCAGCACGCCGGCCGGGTAGCCGGGCAGCGGTTCCGGGTTGACCGACAGGCCGTCTGTTTCCGAGGCGCCGTCGATGCCGCCCTCGTGGTCCGCGGCGATACGGAACTTCAACAGCCGTTCATTGCCCGGCAGGCTGTAAACCACGAAGGAATCGTCGCCCTGACTGGAGGCCACCAGGTAACGGCGGTCTTCTCCGTAGTAGATGTCCAGCCCCTCGACGTCGGCGACCAGGGTTTCACCGTCCACCGCGTGCACAAGAGTTTTCTCGCCGTTGTCGAGGTCCACGGACCAGATACCGGCCTCCTCTTCACCGACGTACAGCAAACCGGATACTGCATCGTATACGCAGCCCTCGGTCTGCGAGTCGAACTGCAGGCTCAGCACCCGTTCCCAGGCCATATCTTCGCCGGGCCGCCAGGCCTCTACCTGTCCCGTGGTATCGCCGACGAAAACGTGCGGCGCCCCCCTCACCTGGCCCATGCAAAGGCCGTAAGGGTCCTCGAAATCCAGCGCAAACGTCCCGGTGTTCTTCACCTTCAGCGGGTCCACTTCGACCTCGAACAGGTCGACCGCGATGGTTGTGCGGTTGCTGGCAGCCGCCAGGAAGCGGCCCGCGCCCAGCGCCAGGGCATCCACGTTGTTGAGCTTGCCGCTGGCAAGGAAGACCTGCTCGTCGCCTTCCATGTTGTACACGCGCAATCCCGCCTGCTTGTCCGCACCCAGCACCAGCGCGGTGCCGTCATGGGCCACGACCGCGGGATCGTCCGCCGCATCGCCCGTGGCTTCCACCGGGTCCGTCTCCGAAGACGCCGTGACGGTCGGGGTCTCGCCGTAACGCTCGAGCACCGGGGCCGCCAGGTGAACCGTGCGTCCCTGGCCGGAAATGACGAGCACCGGCCCGGTAACGCCGTCGATCAGCTCGAACGTTTCGGGCGTGACGGAACCCCGCCCCGCCGGGGGCTGCACGTACACCGGCCGAATCAACGGGTAGGCCTCCGGGCTGCGGTCAAAGGCCAGGATTCCGAATTCCGGGTCCAGGAAATAGACCTGGCTTGGCCCGACCGCGCAGATTTCCACGTCCGGGTTGACGTGCAGTGTGCGCACCGGCCTGAGACCGTGTTCCGTTCGCCAGAAGTGGTAGATCAGGTTATCGCCGTCGCTGGCGAACACGTCCCGGCCGTCCTCGCACCAGCCATCGACATCGAAGCCGAAGCGGGCGGTGGCGGCCTGGTCAGCAGAGTGCGCAAAGGGCGCGGCAGCCAGAAAGGCCGCCGCGATGAAGGTCGCTTTAGAAAGGTGTCCAGCGAAGACCGAGCGTGTACGTTGCACCGTATTCCTCGTATTGAGCGTTATAAGACCGGGAACCGAAGTATGCGTAATACGGCTCGTCGGTCAAGTTGTTCGCGGTGAAGTACAGCTGCCAGGCGTCGCTGGCGTTCCACTTGGCGGAGAAGTCCACCTGGGTGTGCTTGTCCTGGTAGATGTCGAAATCGGGATCTTCGAAATCCTCCACGGCCTGCAGGGCGTCGTCCCGGTACGTCGCCGCCAGGCGGAAGCTCCAGGTCTCGTTTTCCCAGCCAACCGCGCCGTTGAACACCAGTTCGGGGGTGCGAGGAAGAACGCCCTTCTGCTCGCGGCCGGGGAAGGTGGCCTCGGTGTCGACCCAGGTCAGGTTGGCATTTACGAACCAGCCGCTGTCCCACTGCGTCATGCCGTAGAGTTCGAGACCGAGCAGGTCGGCATTCTCGCCGTTGACCGGCATGATCACCTCAGCGTCGTCGACCGGGATGTTTCCGACCAGGTCGCCCAGGTCGAACTCATCGGCCACGTCGGTGATGATGATGAAGTTGTCGATGTCCTTCCAGAACAGGCCGGCGCCCAGCATCGTCGCGCCACCCGGGTACCACTCGAAACCGAGATCGAAGTTGGTCGATTCGACCGTCTTCAGCTGCGGATTGCCGATCTCGGCTTCCAGCACGTTCTCGTCGTCGTCCGCCTCGAAAACGATTTCACCGCCGGGTGACAGTTCCTCGAAGTTCGGACGGGCGATGGTCTGCGTCGCCGCGGCGCGGAACACGAAGTCGCCGCGCTCCCAGCGCACATTGACGCTCGGCAACCAGTGGTCGTAGTCGTTTTCGAAGTAGGTCGGGCGCGCAACCGGGTCGCCTTCACCGCCCACGTCGTCAACCACGATGCGGTTGCCGGTGGCGTCGAAGCTCGTGTCCTCGTAACGCACGCCGTAAACGACCTGCCAGTCGCCGAGGTTAACCGTACTCATGATGTAAGCCGCCGTCACGTCCTCGTTCATCAGGTAATCGCCGGCCGCGGAAGCGACCAGCGTGTCCTCTTCCTCGATCTCCAGGCTGGACCGGTTGGCGAAAAACCATTCCCGAACGGTTTTCGCCGAGACTCCCGGCCCGAATTCGCCCAGGCCGTAACGCACGGGGTTGCTGAGGCGGAACAAGGACAGCCTGAGGTCGTCCGGCGCACCGTAGACCGTCTCGTCCGCGTTGTAGTCTTTCTGGCGCTTGCGGTACAGGGCGCCGAAACGGATGTCGCCGTTGTAAGCGTTCGAGAACAGTTCATTGGTGAAATTGAGCTTGAAGGTGTTGGCCGTATCCGTGGCTTCTCCGTCCAGGTAGACGATCTCGTCCATGAAGTAGTTGCTCGAATCGTAGACGCTCTCGTCACCGAACAGGTCCGGGACCTGGCCGATGTCGCTATAGCCGATGTTGAAGTCTTCGCCGGCAAATACCGTGTCCAGGCGCTTGTCCTCGGCCTCGAGGCTCTTCGAGTAGCCGTAACTGTAGTCGATAGTCCAGGTATTGAAGTAGTTCTCGCCGCCGATGAGGATGGAGGTGATTTCCTGGGTTTCGAGCCGGTCCTTCATTTCCTTTTCGGCCTCTGCGCCTTCCCACAGGGCCGACGTGCCGGTACCGGAAACCGCTTCACCGTCGGCATACTTCAAGACGGTGCCGTTGCGGTATTCCTGGTCGCTGAAATCACTGTACAGGTTTCGCCAAAAGTAGCTGCCGTGATCCGTCTTGAAATCGAAATTGGCCACCAAGCCGAGGCGTTCGCGGTTGACCGTGTAGCTGCGCTGCTCGATCTCCTCGGCGCCTTTGAATTCGGTCCCGTCGACCGTTTCCAGATCGGTCGGCCAGCCGTCGCCGTTCTCGATGTTGTCGCTGCCGAAATCGCGGTCGTACCAGGAGAACGCCAGCGCCACACCGATGTTCTCGTTGCCCTCGGGGCCGAACAGGCTGGACCAGGACGCCGCCACCTTCGGGCTGTAGTCGCTGACCAGCTCGTTGTAACTGCCTTCCGCCGTCAGGCTCAGGCCCTCGCGATCGAACGCGGACAGGCTGCGCACGTCGACCGAGCCGCCGATACCGCTGGATTCCATGTCCGGTGTGAAGGTCTTGCTGACCTCCAGCGTCTCGACCAGGTCGGAGGGGATCACGTCGAGCGCGACCGAGCGCGCGCCGGATTCCGGCGACGGCACCAGCAGGCCGTTGATCGTCGTGATGTTCAGGTTGGGGTCAATACCGCGAATACCGACGAAGCGGCCCTCGCCCTGGTCGCGTTCCAGGAACACACCCGGCACGCGCTGCAGCGCTTCGGCCACGTTGGCGTCGGGCAGCTGACCGATATTATCCGAGGAAACGACCGCGACCACGCGATCGGAGTTGCGCTGCATGTTCATCGCGGTCAGGGCGCTGGCGCGCATGCCGCGCACCAGGACTTCTTCCATCGACTGCCCGAGTTCGAACACAACCAAGGTCGGTGAACCGTCGCTGACCTGAACATCGCGGCTTTCGATCGGCGCGCCGAGATAGACGACATCGAGCGTGTAGTCACCGTCGGGAACATTGGCGAAACTGAAGCGGCCGTCCGGGCCGGTGGTCACGCTGCGGTTGAGTTCCGGAATCGTGATCCGTGCGCCTTCCAGGCTGGCCTCACCCTCGGCGGCAACGACGCGGCCATCGATGCGGCTGTCGGCAAGCACGGATGAACTGGCGCACAGTAGCAGTGCCCCGGCGATCGCTTGAGAGAGTCGTTTCATGCTGTATGTCTCCTCGAAAAAAGGGTCCCCGACGAGGAAGGCTAAGCAAGTAACATGACCGAAGCGTGACATGAGTCACGACGAATCCCCCTGTCACTTAATCGTCAAAAACGAAGACTTTTTATGACAGATTTGAGTCCGATCAAAAAGGAAGGTATCCGAGGTACCAGGCCGTACCGCCGGCCGCCAGCAGCGCGGCGACCACGGCCCAGGGAATCCAGCCCCTGCGCCGGCCAACGGCTTGCTCGGTGAGCACGCGGTCCGGCCGCAGTCCCGGCGCCTGCAGCACCCAGCGACAGGACGCGATACGGATTTCGTCGCCGCTGGCCAGGGACGCCTTTTGCACGGTCTCGCCGTTGAGCATGGTTTCGCCCCTTTCAGCCAGGTTCGTCAGGGTCAGGCCGCCCTGCCCGTCATCGATGACCTCGGCGTGGCGCGGAGCCACGCCATCCTGGTCGACGCGCAGGTCGCAGTCGTCCGCCCGGCCGATCACCGTGCGCTCGCCGAGGGTGTGGGACTGGTTGATGACGGCGCCCGAAGCGCCCTTAAGTCGGTAGATGCTCACATCGATTCACTGTGTAAAAAACGGCAACCCGAAAAAAACCGGGCTCAGGGTAGCCGAGCGACTCTGATCCCTTCAAGTTTTCTGACCCCATCCGTTTCCTGAGCCCCCCGGGATGGTGGCGTCCCGCAGGTTCACGAGTTCGCGCAGCAGGCTGGTGGCGTAAGCGCCGGGCGGCAGTTCGAAACGCAGGCTGACCCGGTTCTCGCCGGTTTCGACCTCCAGCGCCCGCGGACGCAGGCGCAGCGCGCGCCGGGCAGCATCCAGCCCGGCGGCGGAAAGGGCCCCGACCAGGGGCTGTTCGTCCGCGAGGGCCTCGTCCTCGGTTTCGGCGGCATCGCTTACCGGCAGCGTGCCGCCGCGACCGGCCAACGGGCCGGTGGGATGGATTTCCATTTCCACGCAGCGCCGCTCCAGTTCCGCGTCGGGCAGGCTGCATTCGAATATGGGCCGGCGGCCGTCGAGGATGGCGATTTCACCGTCGAGCAGGCGGTTCCAGTTGCCCTGTTCGACACGGAACGAGAGCACGCGGTTGAAAAGAAAACTGCGCGCGGAGGACAAGTAGATACTGCGGGTCTCGCGGCGGATTCTGCCGCCGTGCTCGAGCCAGGCACGTGCCTTTTGGACGTTGGAACCTCCGCGGCCGAATCGCTGCGGACCAAAATAGTTGGGAACGCCGGTCGCCGCCGCGCGTTCGACCCGCTCAGCGAGTTCGGCGGGCGGCCCGTCAAAATCGCGCAGGACGATCTCAAAGCGGTTGCCCGCGAGCGTGCCCCGCCGTAACTTGCGCCCGTGGCGCTGCGCCTGCAGAACGCGCACGCCCTCGATTTCCCAGTTCGGCCAATCGTCGCTGTGCGCTTCCTGCAGGCCGATGGAAAACCACTGCGTCGTCACACCGTGACGGTCTTTCATGCCGGCGAAGCCGACGTCCCGTGACTTGACCCCGGCCGCCGCCGCCAGCCGGCGCGCCACCCAGTTCGTATTCGCACCGCGTTTTTCTATTTCAAGCCAGAGGTGGTTGCCCACGCCATCGGGCGTGACCAGCGGAAGCTCGCTGACGCGAAAGTCTTCCGGTTCCGTTCGAATGATGCCGCTGGCGAGCGGTCGCCCCAGCGCCCACGCCCACTCGGGCAACCTGGTTTCGCCGGTCATTCAGTCCTGCCGGATCAGCGCGATCGCCTGCGCGGCGATGCCTTCTTCCCGGCCGCAGAAACCGAGCCGTTCCGTCGTCGTGGCCTTCACCGAAACGTCGCTTACGGCGATGCCAAGCGCGCCCGCGATCGCCTCGCGCATGGCCGCAGCGTGCGGGCCGATCCTGGGGCGCTCACAAACGATGGTGACGTCGACGTTGACGGGCCGCCAACCCGCTGCCGACAGCAAGTCGCGAACGCGTTCGAGAAGCTCACGCGAGTCGGCCCCGGCCCAGCGCTCGTCCGATGGCGGGAAGTGTTGCCCGATATCACCCAGCGCGGCCGCGCCCAGTAGCGCGTCGCACAATGCATGCAGGGCCACGTCCCCGTCCGAGTGCGCCGCCAGGCCCCGCTCGTGGGGAATTCGAACGCCCCCCAGGACGACGTGGTCGCCGTCGCCGAAGGCGTGCACATCGAATCCCTGGCCGACGCGGAAGCTCATCAATCCGCGACCGACTGCCGCTGCAGGATGAATTCGGCCAGGTTGAGGTCCTCGCTGCCGGTGATCTTGATGTTGGAGGCCGCGCCGGTCACCAGCAGAGGATGAACGCCCGAGCGCTCCATCGCGGCCGCCTCGTCGGTCGGCTCCTCACCGGCTTCCAGCGCGGCGCGCAGCCGCTCCACCAACGATCCGAGCGGAAAGAGCTGGGGCGTCTGGGCGGCCCAGCAGCGCGAGCGGTCGACCGTCTTTTCGATACAACCATTCTCGTCTGCCCATTTCAGCGTATCGCTGACGGGCCAGGCCAGGATGGCGCCGGCCGGGCTGGCCAGGCCCTGCACGATCAGCCGGTCCAGGGCGGACCGCGACAGGCACGGCCGGGCGGCATCGTGAACCAGCACCCAGTCATCCGCGGACGCATTTTCGAGGATCAGCTCCAGGCCGCTCAGCACCGAGGCCGACCGGCTGTCGCCGCCCGCTATCGTCCTGACGTTCGGCCAGTGGGGAAGCAGGAGCTCTTCGAAGATGCCGTCATCCGAAGGCAGGACAACCGTCACGGAAACAACCGACGGATGGCGGCTCACGGCTTCGATGCTGTGGTGAATCACGGGTTGCCCCATGAGGTGGGCATATTGCTTCAGGGTCGTACCGCCAAAACGCACGCTGCGGCCGGCCGCGGGGATCAGGGCATGGATGGCGGGATGGGTCATCGCCTCAGTCTACGCCTTCCGGCTCGTCGCTGCGTTTCGGAACGACCAGGTAAAACTCCTCGCCTTCCTTGATCATGCCGAGCTCGCTGCGCGCCCGCTCCTCGATGGCCTGCAGGCCTTGCCTGAGGTCCTCGACTTCGGCCCGCAGCTCCTGGTTGCGCTGTGCCAGCATTTCGTTTTCGCGGGCCTGCTCCTCGACCCGCTCGGCGAGCCGCTGGACATCCCGGTAACCGCCTTCGCCGAACCACATTTTCAATTGCAGCAGGGCGATGACGACGACCAGGATGGCCAGCAGGGTTTTCATTGCCAGTTCTTGATGTTGCTGAAGGCGCTGCCGCCTGCAAAGCGGGCCTCGGCCCCGAGCGCGTCCTCGATGCGCAGCAGCTGGTTGTACTTGGCGACCCGGTCGGAACGGCACAGCGAGCCGGTCTTGATCTGGGTGGCCGTGCTGGCCACGGCGAGGTCGGCGATGGTCGCGTCCTCGGTTTCACCCGAGCGGTGCGACACGACCGCGCTGTAACCCGCTTTTTCAGCCATCGCGATGGCCTGCAGGGTCTCGGTCAGCGTGCCGATCTGGTTCAGCTTGATCAGGATCGAATTGGTGATGCCCATGTCGATGCCGCGCTGGAATATCTCGGTATTGGTCACGTACAGGTCGTCTCCCACCAGCTGGACGTCATCGCCGATCATTCGGGTCAGTACTTCCCACCCTTCCCAGTCGCCTTCGTCCATGCCGTCCTCGACGCTGATGATCGGGTACTGGCGGGTCCACGAAGCGAGGTATTCGGCGAATGCTTCAGAAGTGAAATACTTGCCCTCGGACTCGAGGTGGTATTTGCCGTCCTTGAAGAACTCGCTGGAAGCGACGTCGAGCCCCAGGCTGACCTGGCTGCCGATCCGGTAACCCGATTTCTCGACGGCCTCGAGGATGACCTCGACCGCCGCCTCGTTCGACGGCAGGTCCGGGGCGAAACCGCCCTCGTCACCCACCGCGGTGTTCATGCCCTTGCCGTTCAGCACGGCTTTCAGGGTGTGAAAAATTTCCACCCCGCAGCGCAGTGAATCCGAAAAGGAATCGAAACCCCAGGGCAGGATCATGAATTCCTGCATGTCGACACTGTTGTTGGCATGCGCGCCGCCGTTGATGATGTTCATCATCGGTACCGGCAGTGCCGGCGCGACGTCGCCCGCCAGGCGGCGCCACAGCGGCCGACCCTCTTCCGCGGCCATGGCGTGGGCAGCGGCCAGGCTGACACCCAGCAGGGCGTTCGCGCCCAGCCTGCCCTTGTTCGGGGTGCCGTCCAGTTCGATCATGCGGGCATCGAGGGCCGCCTGGTCGTCGGCGTCGGTTCCAACGACGGCCGAGGCAATCGGGCCGTTGACGTTTTCCACCGCACGGGTCACGCCCTTGCCCATGTAACGGCTCTTGTCACCGTCACGCAGTTCGATGGCTTCGCGCGCACCGGTAGACGCCCCCGAGGGCACGGCCGCGCGGCCGCGCGCGCCGGACTCCAGCACGACATCGGCTTCCAGGGTCGGATTACCGCGGGAATCGAGAATTTCCCGCGCATGTACGGATTTGATGTTGCTCATGTTTTTTCCTTCAGAAAGATAACTAAATGGGGTTGTTCTTGCTCACGGTATCCAGTTCCTTGAGGACCGCCAGCAATTCCTCGGCCTGGCCCAGCGGCCAGGCGTTCGGGCCGTCGCTCAACGCTTTTTCGGGATCGGGATGCGTTTCCATGAACAATCCGGAAATGCCGACTGCCACCGCCGCGCGGGCCAGCACGGGGACGAATTCCCGCTGCCCTCCGGACGCGGTGCCCTTGCCGCCGGGCAGCTGCACCGAGTGGGTCGCGTCGAAAACGACCGGGCAACCGGTCTCGCGCATCACCGCGAGGGACCTCATGTCGGAGACCAGGTTGTTGTAACCGAAACTGACGCCCCGTTCACAGACCAGTATGCTCTCATTTCCCGTCGATCTCGCCTTGTCGACGACGTTGACCATTTCCCAGGGGCTCAGGAACTGGCCCTTCTTGATGTTGACCGGCACGCCGGCCGAAGCCACGCGATGGATGAAATTGGTCTGGCGGCAGAGAAACGCCGGGGTTTGCAGCACGTCGACCACCCGGGCAACCATTTCGATGTTCGTATCCTCGTGCACGTCGGTCAGCACCGGCACACCGACCTGGCGCTTGACCTCGGCCAGGATACGCAGGCCTTCCTCGACACCCAGCCCGCGAAAACTGTCGCCGGAAGACCGGTTGGCCTTGTCAAAGGACGACTTGTAGATGAACGGGATATCCAGCCGCGCGCAGATTTCCTTCAACGCGGCGGCGGTGTCGAGCGCAAGCTGTTCGGACTCGATGACACAGGGGCCTGCGATCAGGAAGAAGGGCCGGTCGGGGCCGACGTCGAATCCGCACAGCTTCACTTGGTTTTTACTCCAGGCGTGAAATCACCCTGCTGCACGCGCAGCGCAGCCTCGATGAACCCGGTGAACAACGGGTGTCCATCACGCGGCGTGGACGTGAACTCGGGGTGGAACTGGCAGGCCACGAACCAGGGATGGTCGGCGATCTCGATGATCTCGACCAGCGACCCGTCCATCGACAGGCCGGCCAGGACCATGCCGTTTTCAATAAAAACGTCGCGGTAGTTGTTGTTGAATTCGTAACGGTGCCGGTGGCGTTCGCGAATGGTGTCCCTGCCGTACAGGGCATGGGTCAGGGAGCCCTCCTGCAGGCGGCACTCCTGGCCGCCGAGACGCATCGTGCCGCCCAGGTCCGAGTCCTCGTCGCGGCGCTCGATACGGCCCGAGGCGTCGACCCACTCGGTGATCAGGCCGATGACCGGGTGCGGCGTGTCCGGGCCGTTTTCGGTGGTGTTTGCGCCTTCCAGCCCACAGACGTTGCGCGCGAACTCGACCGCCGCCGCCTGCATGCCGTAGCAGATACCGAGGTAGGGTATGCCGTTTTCGCGCGCATAGCGGATGGCGTTCACCTTGCCCTCGAAACCGCGCTCGCCAAAACCACCGGGCACCAGTATCGCGTCTACTTCCTTCAGCGCGGAGGTATCGCCCTCGGTGAAATCCTCGGATTCAAACGCGCGGATGTTGACCTTGATGCGCTGGCGCAGACCGCCGTGCGTTATCGCCTCGCTGAGGGACTTGTACGCGTCGGCGTGATCGACGTATTTGCCCACCATGCCCACGGTCACCTCGTGCTCGGTGTTGACCAGCCGGTCCACGACCTCCATCCAGTCGCTGAGGTCAGCCGGCCGGGTCGCCTTGTCCTGCAGCCCCAGGCGCTCGATAACGATATCGTCCAGCTTCTCGGCATGCAGCATCATCGGGATGTCGTAAATGCTGTCGCGCGCGTCGAGCGCCGTGATGACCGCTTCCTTGGGCACGTTGGTGAACAGCGCGATCTTCGCGCGCTCGTCCTCGGTCAGGTCCATTTCGCAGCGGCAGAGCAGCACGTCGGGCTGAATGCCGATCGAGCGCAGTTCCTTCACCGAGTGCTGGGTCGGCTTGGTCTTTTTTTCTTTAGCGGCGCGCAGGTAGGGCACCAGGGTCAGGTGCATGAACAGCGTTTCGCGGTGTTTCTCGACACCCAGCTGCCGGATCGCCTCGAGAAACGGCAGGGATTCGATATCGCCGACCGTACCGCCGATCTCGATCATCGCCACGTCGAAACCCTCGGCCGCACGCAGTATCCAGTCCTTGATCTCGTTGGTGATGTGCGGAATGACCTGGATGGTGGCGCCGAGGTATTCGCCCCGGCGTTCCTTGGCGATCACGTTGCTGTAAATGCGGCCGGTCGTCGCATTATTCAGCTGCCGCGTCGGCTGTCGAACGAATCGTTCATAATGGCCGAGATCGAGGTCCGTCTCGGCCCCGTCGTCGGTGACGTAGACCTCTCCGTGCTGGAACGGGCTCATCGTTCCGGGGTCGACGTTGATGTAGGGGTCGAGCTTCACGAGGGTCACTTTCAGCCCGCGCGACTCGAGAATCGCTGCGAGTGCCGCGGAGGACAGACCCTTGCCCAGTGAGGAGACGACGCCGCCGGTTACGAAGATAATTGAGGCCATGCCAGAACTGTATCCTTTTTAGGCTGGTTGTCGGTGAAAAGTTCTGGAAGGACATTCTACTGGATGCATCGGCGACTTGAAAACAACGTTCAAACAGGTGAACATCGCTGCGGACCGCGCGTCCCTTTTCGAGCGCGCAGCAGCTTGCGAAACAACCGTGAATGACAACTGACTATCGCGCAGAAGATATCGAAGTCCTGACCGGACTGGACCCCGTCAGACGCCGCCCCGGCATGTACACGGATACGACCCGGCCGAACCACCTGGCCATGGAGGTCATCGACAACAGCGTGGACGAGGCCCTGGCCGGTCACGCGCGCTCGGTTGCGGTCACCGCCTACGAAGACGGCTCTGTGGAGGTCATCGACGACGGCCGCGGCATGCCGGTGGACATCCATCCCGAGCAGAAAATCCCCGGCGTTGAGCTGATCCTGACCCGGCTGCACGCGGGCGGCAAGTTCAACGACAAGAACTACCAGTTCGCCGGCGGCCTGCACGGTGTCGGTGTTTCCGTCGTCAACGCCCTGTCCCGAAAGCTCGAGGTCTGGATCCGGCGCGACGGCAGCGAGCACTACATGCGTTTCGCCAACGGCGAAGCGAAATCGAAACTGGAACAGATCGGCACCGTCGGCCGTCGCAACACCGGAACGCGAATCCGCTTCTGGCCCAACCCCGACTTCTTCGATTCGGCAAATTTCTCTTTGCCGAAACTGCGCCACCTGCTGCGCGCCAAGGCCGTGCTGTGTCCCGGCCTGACGGTCAGCCTGGCGATAGAGAAAACCGGCGAAAAAGAAGAATGGCGCTACGAGGACGGGCTGAAGGACTACCTGTCCAGTGAACTGGAGGACTACCCGCGACTGCCCGAGACCCCGTTCAGCGGCGAGTTGAAAGGCGGTGACTCGGAAGTTGCCTGGTCGCTGAGCTGGCTGCCGGAAGGAGGACAGCTGCAGGAAAGTTACGTCAACCTGATCCCGACGGCCCAGGGCGGAACCCACGTCAACGGCCTGCGCACCGGCCTGGTCGAGGCGATGCGCGAGTTTTGCGAGCATCACAGCCTGCTGCCGCGCGGCCTGCGCCTGGCGCCGGAAGACATCTGGGAGAAAATCAGCTACATCCTGTCGGTCAAGCTGGCCGACCCGCAATTCAGCGGGCAGACCAAGGAGCGACTCTCTTCCCGCGGCTGCGCGACCTTCGTATCCGCCATTGTCAAGGACGCCTTCAGCCTGTGGCTGAACCAGAACGTGAACGACGGCGAAGCCATTGCCCAACTGGCCATCGCCAGTGCCCAGAAGCGCATGAAGTCGGCGCGCAAGGTAGTGCGCAAGAAGGTCACCCAGGGCCCCGCGCTGCCCGGCAAGCTGGCGGACTGTACCTCGCAGGACCTGGCGCATACCGAGCTCTTCCTGGTCGAGGGCGACTCCGCCGGCGGCTCGGCCAAGCAGGCGCGCAACCGCGAATTCCAGGCCATCCTGCCGCTGCGTGGCAAGATCCTGAACACCTGGGAGGTCGACTCGGAGTCCGTGCTGGCCAACCAGGAAGTGCACGATATCTCGGTGGCGATCGGCGTCGACCCGGGTTCGAACAAAATATCCGGCCTGCGTTACGGCAAGATCATCATCCTGGCCGACGCGGACTCGGACGGCCTGCACATCGCCACCCTGCTCGCGGCGCTGTTTCTGCAGCATTTCACCGCGCTGGTGGAGACCGGGCACGTGTTCGTCGCCATGCCGCCGCTTTACCGTGTCGACGTTGGCAAGGAAACCTACTACGCGCTGGACGACGAGGAACGCAGGGCGATCCTCGAGATGATCATGGCGGAGAAAAAGAAAGGAAAAGTCATGGAGACACGGTTCAAGGGACTGGGCGAAATGAACCCGCTGCAGCTGCGGGAAAGCACCGTCGATCCGAATACGCGGCGGCTGGTGCAGCTGACCGTCGAGCAACCGGAGAAAACCCGAAAAATGATGGACATGCTGCTCGGCAAGAAACGGGCCGGCGACCGCAAGGCCTGGCTGGAAGACAAGGGCGACCTGGCCACGGTCTGAGCGCCGCAGCGCAAGGAGTTGAATATGAACCAGTGCACACGTGAAAGAATCCGGCAACAGGTTGCTCAATACCTGGATTCGATCTCCAAAAATGATCCGACGCTGGCGCCGCTGGCAGAAGACGCGGTTTACGGCGGGCCGATGGTGCCGACCGACCTGCGCGGTGCGTCCGCGATACGGCAGTACCTGGGCGAAATCGCACCGTTCATCGACCGGGTCAGCGCGCTGCGCACGGTCATCGACGACGACTCGGCCGCCGTCATCATGGAGATCACCGGCATCCGCAAGCGCTGCTGGCGCGGAAGCATGTTTTTTGAATTCAAAGGCGACCTGATTCAGAGCGTGCAGGTGTTTTTTGACAGTCGGCTGCTGATGCAGGACCTGGCCTGATGAAAACCGGGGTCACGGTGGCCGGACCACTCTGACCCCAATTGAAAAAGGAACACGCATGTCGGACTTGACGCTTTCATTCAGCGATCACGAACAGGTTCCCCTCGAGGAATACGCCGAGAAAGCCTACCTCGATTACTCGATGTACGTGGTGCTCGACCGCGCCCTGCCCCACATCGGCGACGGCCTGAAGCCGGTGCAGCGCCGCATCGTCTACGCGATGAGTGAACTGGGCCTGAGCGCGAACGCCAAGCACAAGAAATCGGCCCGCACGGTGGGCGACGTCATCGGCAAGTTCCACCCCCACGGCGACAGCGCCTGTTACGAAGCCATGGTGCTGATGGCGCAGCCGTTCGCTTACCGCTACCCGCTGGTCGACGGACAGGGCAACTTCGGCTCGCCGGACGACCCCAAGTCGTTTGCCGCCATGCGCTATACCGAGTCGCGCCTGACCGCGTACGCGAAATCGCTGCTCAGCGAACTCGCCATGGGCACGGTCGACTGGCAGCCGAATTTCGACGGCACGCTGAAGGAACCGGTGGTGCTGCCTTCGCGGCTGCCCAACGTGCTGCTGAACGGCAGCACCGGCATCGCGGTGGGCATGTCCACCGACATTCCGCCGCATAACCTGCGCGAAGTGGTAGCCGCGTGCGTGCACTTGCTCGAACAGCCGAAAGCGACCGTCGCCGAGCTGTGCGGACACGTCAGGGGACCGGATTTTCCGACCGACGCGGAGATCATCACGCCGGCGGACGAACTGCACGCCTTGTACGAAAACGGGACCGGTGCGGTCAGGATGCGCGCGGTCTGGGAAAGGGAAAACGGCGAGGTCGTTATCACCGCGCTGCCCCACCAGGTTTCACCGGCCCGCGTGCTGGAACAGATCGCAGCGCAGATGCAGGCCAAAAAACTGCCGATGGTAGAAGATCTGCGCGACGAGTCGGACCACGAAAACCCGACCCGCCTGGTCGTGGTGCCGCGGTCCAACCGGGTCGATATCGAGCAGCTGATGAACCACCTGTTCGCGACCACGGACCTGGAACGCAACTACCGGGTCAACCTGAACATCATCGGCAACAACGGCAAGCCCCAGGTGCTGAACCTGCGCGACCTGCTCAAGCAGTGGCTGAGCTTCCGCATGGAAACCGTCACCCGGCGCCTGAACCACCGCCTGGACCAGGTCGTCGACCGGCTGCACATCCTCGAGGGTCTGCTGACCGCCTACCTCAACATCGACGAGGTCATTTACATCATCCGCCACGAAGACCGGCCGAAACCCGTGCTGATGGAACGCTTCGACCTGACCGGCACCCAGGCCGAGGCCATCCTGGAGCTGAAGCTGCGTCACCTCGCCAAGCTCGAGGAAATGAAGATCCGCGACGAGCAGGATGCATTGGCGGACGAGCGTGACGAACTCGAAACCATTCTCGGATCGAAAGCACGACTGAAAACGCTGATCAAGAGAGAACTGCTGGCCGACGCGGAAACCTACGGCGACGAGCGCCGTTCCACGCTGGTCGAACGCGGCGCCGCACAGGCATTGCGCCAGGAAGATCTCGTGCCCTCGGAACCGACCACCGTGGTGCTTTCGAAGTCCGGCTGGGTGCGCGCCGCCAAGGGTCACGACATCGACCCGGCGTCGCTCAACTACAAGGCAGGCGACGAATTCCAGCACGCCGCCCGGGGCCGCAGCAACGAGCAGGCGGTTTTTCTCGACTCGGCCGGCCGCGCCTACTCGCTGACCGCGCATACCCTGCCTTCGGCGCGCAGCCTGGGCGAGCCGTTGTCCAGCCGTTTCAACATTCAGCCTGGCGAACACTTTCTGTGGACGATGTGCGGCGATGCCAAGCAGAAAATCGTACTGACCAGTTCTTTCGGCTACGGGTTCATAACGGAACTCGGCAATCTGCACAGCCGGGTCAAGGCCGGCAAAGCGGTGCTTACCGTACCCCAGGGTGCCGCACCGCTGGCGCCTGCCATCGTCACGGACCCCGAAGCACAATCACTGACCCTGGTCTGTGCCACGACGGACGGTTACCTGCTGGCCTTTCAGCTGGACGAGGTTCCGGAACTCACCCGGGGCAAGGGCAACAAGCTGATCAACATACCGCCCAAGCGGCTCAAGGCCGGGGAAGAACAGGTGGTCGGCGTCGCCGTGATGGCGCCGGGGCAGGAAATCCTCGTCTGGGCCGGGCAGCGCTACCTGCGCATGGGACCGAAAGACATCGAGCATTTTCGCGGTGACCGGGCGCACCGCGGCCGCAAGCTGCCGCGCGGTTTTCAGCGGGTAACGAAGATCGAACCCGCCGAGGACTGAACAAACAAACGGGGTCAGAGTAAAAAATGCGGGCCCTGCCCGCATTTTTTACTCTGACCCCGGTTTTCGCTACTCGGCGTCTATCACGCTCGGCGCAGCGCCCTGATCGTGCATCTTGGCGATTTCCTGGTCGAAGTGGTACAGGCCGCGGCCGTCGGTGCCGATGATGCGCATCTTGTCGAGGATGGTGTTGAACAGCTTCTCTTCCTCGTGCTGTTCGGCGACATACCACTGCAGGAAATTGAAGGTCGAGTAGTCCTTTTCCTGGAACGCCGTGTCCGCCAGTTCGTTGATCTTCCCGGTCACGTGCTTTTCGTGTTCGAGCGTGCGTTCGAACACGTCGTCAACCGAGCTGAAGTCGGTGGGCGGTGCGTCGATGGCGCCCAGCTTGGCCATCGCGCCGCACTCGTTCACGTAGGTGAACAGCCGTTGCATGTGACCCATTTCCTCGTCTGCGTGAGACTTGAGGAAGTCCGCGCAGCCTTCGAGGCCCTGGCTTTCGCACCAGGAAGCCATCTGCAGGTACAGGTTTGAAGAATAGAATTCGACGTTGATCTGTTCGTTGAGCTTATCGAGCATCTTGTCGGTCAGCATGGGGTACTCCGATTCTGTAGACGTTGCCATTGGCCTGCTCCCAACATGGGGACGCCGCTCCACCCTGTCAAGCGTGATTCGAGGGCCTCGAAATCCGGGGCCGGGGCAACCGAGCGGTCCCGGCTCGCCTCAGAACATGTCGCGCGCTTTGACGAGCGCGTCGATGAAGACATCCACCTCGGCCTTCGTGTTGTACATTCCAAACGAGGCCCGGGCGGTCGCGGGCACACCGAAGAATTGCATCAGCGGCATGGTGCAGTGGTGGCCCGTGCGGATGGCTATGCCGAAGTGGTCGATGATGGTGCCAAGGTCGTGCGGGTGCACGTCGCCGAAGGTAAAACTGAGCGCGCCGGCTTTTTTCGCCGCCGTGCCGATGATCTGCACCTCGTCCAGTTCGCCGATGCGCCCGGTGGCATATTCCAGCACGTCGTGCTCGTGCGCGGCGATCGCCTCGACACCGACCCTATCCAGGTAGTCGATGGCCGCGGCCCAACCGACTCCGCCGGCGATATTCGGCGTACCGGCTTCGAATTTCGAGGGCAGGCGGTTCCAGGTCGTTTTTTCGAAGGTGACCTTTTCGATCATCTCGCCGCCGCCCTGCCAGGGTGGCATCGCGTCCAGCGTCTCTTCATGCGCCCACAGGGCGCCGATGCCCGTGGGACCGTACATTTTGTGCGCAGAGCAGCAGTAGAACGCGCAGCCCAGCGCCTGAACGTCGACCCGCGAGTGCGGCAGCGCCTGCGCGCCGTCGACCAGGACGGGAATATCGTACTTCTTCGCCATGCGACAGACTTCCGCCACCGGGTTGATGGTGCCCAGTGCGTTGGAAACGTGCACGATACCCAGCAGCTTGACGCGCTCGGACAGCATCGACTCGAGTTCGTCCAGCAGCAGTTCACCCCGCTTGTTGACCGGCGCCACGCGCAGCGTCGCCCCGGTGGCGTCGCGCAGCATCTGCCACGGCACGATGTTGGAGTGATGCTCCATGTGCGTGATCAGGATCTCGTCTCCCGGGCCGATACGCGGCCGCAGGAACGCATTGGCCACCAGGTTGATCGACTCGGTGGTGCCGCGCGTGAAAATGACCTCGCGCTCCGACGGCGCATTGATCCAGGAGGCGAGCTTGCGGCGCGCGTCCTCGTAGAGTTCCGTCGCTTCCTGGCTCAGCGTGTGCACACCGCGGTGAACGTTGGCGTTGAACTCGCGATAAAAGCGGTTGGTCGCCTCGATGACGGCCAGCGGCCTCTGGGCGGTGGCCGCGGTGTCGAAATACACCAGCGGCTTGCCGTGCACCGTGCGCTGCAGCACCGGAAAGTCCCGGCGGATTTTTTCGACGTCGAACATGTTCGCTCCGATGGGTAGGGTCAGTCCGCCGCCGGCATGGCGTCGTCGACCATGCGCCCGACGGTCTCGGCCAGCGGCTCGTTTTCCAGCAATGCCGTCACGACGTGGCAGAAAGCAGCGGTCAGCAGGCGGCGCGCCTCGGCCTCGCTGAGTCCGCGCGAGCGCAGGTAAAAAATGGCGGTCTCATCCAGTTGGCCCACCGTCGCGCCGTGGCTCGCCTCGACCTCATCCGCGTAGATCTCGAGCTCCGGCTTGGTATCCATCTCCGCCAGCGGCGACAGCAGCAGGTTGGCATTGGACTGCTTGACGCTGGAGCCGTCGGCGCCCTCGCAGATCAGGGCGCGGCCATTGAACACCCCGCGGCTGCGGCCTGAAAGCACGCTGCGGAACAGCTGTTTGCTGCGGCAGTCGGGGGCCACGTGATCCACGCTGATGCGCGTGTCGCCGTGGCGTGAGCCGTCCAGCACGCAGGCCCCGGCCAGGTCTGCCGAGGCCCCCGGCCCGGCGAGCTCGACATTCAGCTCGTGGCGCACCAGCCCGCCGCCCAGGTCAAAACCGCGGTAGCGGTAGCGGCTTTCTGCGGCCTGTTCCACGCTCGTCGTGGTCAGGAGCAGCGCCTCTTCAGGCTCCGACTGCACGCGCACGTGCAGCAGTTCACTGGACTGGCCCAGCTGCGACTGCAGGACGAGGTTGCGCGCCCCGGCCGTACCGTCGCCGGACATATGCTGTTCGACCAGTTCCAGGCGGGCGCCGTCGTCCAGCAGAACGAACAGCCGGAACGGGCTGAAGCGCTCGCTGCTGTCGGCCCCGCTCATCCAGCGGGTCAGGACGATACCCGCGTCGACGCCGGCTTCCACGTGCAGCACCAGGCCATG
>JASFSI010000002.1:0-19350 GCA_050114495.1 Lysobacterales bacterium
AATCCTTCCCGAAGAAGAGAGTGTCGGCGGGCCCACCAAGGTCATCGCGATCGTTCGTGACGAGGTCAAACTGGAAGAACAGGCGGCCTCCAGCGAGATCATCGAGGTGCCCGTGAGCGAAGGCGGGGAAGAGGTCGTCAAGATCGGCGTGATCGACCTGCCCGTTTTTTACCTGGACTTTGCCGGCCGGGCGCAGAACAAGGCCGATTACCGCTCCAGCACGCGTGACGTGCGGCGCCTGATCGCGGAACTCGAGGCCGAAGGCGTCGAGGGCCTGGTTATCGACCTGCGCGGCAACGGCGGTGGATCGCTGCTCGAGGCGACGACGCTGACCGGACTGTTCATCGATACCGGGCCGGTCGTGCAGGTGCGCAACCGCGAAGGCAAGATTTCCTTCGAGGAAGATTTTGAAAAAGGCATGGCCTGGGAAGGACCGCTCGCCGTGCTGGTGAATCGCTACAGCGCGTCTGCCTCGGAGATCTTTGCTGCGGCCATCCAGGACTATGGACGCGGGCTGGTGATCGGTGAGACCACCTTCGGTAAAGGAACCGTGCAGAGCCTGCTGGACCTGGACGATTATTACCAGGCCCGCGAACGGCTCGGCCTGGGGCAGCTGAAACTCACGATGGCGCAGTTTTTCCGCGTCAACGGCGGTTCCACTCAGAACCGCGGTGTGGAGCCCGACATCCGGTTCCCGAGCTGGGGCGACCCGGATGAATACGGTGAACGCGCGCTCGACAACGCGCTGCCGTGGACCAAGATCGACCCGGCTGACTACCAGAAAGTCAGCGATCTCGACCGTCTCGCGGCCGTGGTCGGCAGCCGCTACCAGGATCGAATGGTCGGCAACCAGGAGTACGAATGGCTGCTGGAAGATATCCAGGAGTTCAACAAGCACGACGAGGAAACCAGCATATCGCTGCTGGAGTCCAAAGCGCGTGAACGCATTGCCCGAAGCGAAGCCAAGAAGACGCAGCGTGAAGCGGAACGCGGCGGAGCGCCCCTGCTCGAAGAGGGCAACGAACTGGCGACCGTGACCGATGCGCTGATCGACGAGGAAGACGAGGATAACGCAGCGACTGAAGAAAGCGAGGAAGACAAGGGCCCGGACTTTCTGCTGCGCGAATCGGCCAACATCGTTGCGGACATGGTCGAGCTCGGGTCCGACCGCGCCCTGCTCGAACGCCAGTTTGCCCAGCTCAACGCCAGGACAGAGACAGCAAAAAACATACCCTGACCGACGGCCTGGATTCCGTTGACCCGGCAGGCCAGGGCAAATGCCGGGTAACTGTGCCTAAGGCAGCAAAAAAACGGGGCCGAACGGCCCCGTTTTTCATTCATTTCAAACAGTTCAGTCTTTCTTTAGCAGGTCACGGATCTCGGTCAGCAGGGTTTCTTCCGCGGAGGGCTTCGGCGGTGCCGGCGGAGCTTCCTCTTCCTTTTTCTTCATCGAGTTCATGGCCTTGATCACCATGAAGATGGCGAAGGCGATGATAATGAAGTCGACCACGGTCTGGATGAACGAACCGTAGTTCAAGGTGACCGCCGCAACGTCGCCGCTGGCTTCCTTCAGCGTAAAGGCAAGCTGGGAAAAATCGACGCCGCCTATGGCCATTCCGATCGGCGGCATGAGTACATCGTTCACGAACGACGATACGATCTTGCCGAACGCACCGCCGATCACGATACCAACCGCCATGTCCACCACGTTTCCGCGCATGGCGAAGTCACGGAATTCTTTCATCATGCTCATTTGTTTTCTCCCTCTGTTTTTTTGCGAATCGCTTTTTTATATTAAATGATTTTTCGCGTACTGGCTGTTCCTGACCCGTGTCACCGGTGACTGCTAGAATCGGGGCATCATGTCGTCCACGTCTTATTTGAGAATCGCGGTGCCGGCCCCGTTGCCCCGGCTGTTCGACTACCTGCCCGCCGAGGCCGGTCCGCCGGCCCTGCCCGGCTGCCGAGTCGTGGTGCCGTTCGGCCGGCGTTCCATGGTCGGCGTCGTGGTAGAGACGGCCGACTTCAGCGACGTTCCGGCTGATCGCTTGCAGCGGGTCGCGATGGTACTGGATGACGGTCAGCCGCTGCTTGACCAGCGCCTGTTGTCGCTGTTGGGCTGGTGTTGGCGCTACTACAAGCGCGCACCCGGGGAAGTCGTGGCCAGCGCGCTGCCGCCCGTCCTGCGCGGCGAACGCGGGCGCCTTCCGCCGCCGCCGGTCCAGTACCGCATCACGGCGGCCGGCGCGGCGCGCCTGGAGCAGCCGCCCGGCAGCGAGAAAGCGCGTTTCGGCCTGCTGCAGCAGCTGGCTGCCGGCGATCGTTTCCCCGAGGAATTGCGGGAATGCGGAAGCCGCTGGCGCAAGACGCTGGCCTGGCTGCTGGACGCGGGTTTCGCCGAGTCGCTGGAGGCCGGGCCGGCACGCCGTGAACCGCAGGCCGGGCCCTCGCTGAACGAAGGGCAGACCGCGGTGCTGAGCGCGATTTCCGATGACCTGGGGCGCTTTCGCTGCCATTTGCTGGACGGCGTGACGGGCAGCGGCAAGACCGAGGTTTACATTTCACTGATCGAGCGGGTGATGCAGCGCGGCGGGCAGGTCCTGGTTCTGGTGCCCGAGATCGGACTGACCCCCCAGTTGCTGCGGCGCTTTGCAAGGCGGCTCGGTCTCGATCCGGCGACCATTCATTCCGGCCGGCCGGCCGGTAAACGGCTGGAAGCCTGGGAAGCCGCGCGCAGCGGGCGTGCCCGCCTGCTGGTCGGTACGCGCTCGGCCCTGTTCACGCCGATGCCGGAACTCGGCCTGATCGTGCTCGACGAGGAGCACGATGCCTCGTTCCGGCAACAGGACGGTTTTCGTTATTCCGCGCGGGACGTTGCGGTGAAGCGGGCCGCCGAACTGGATATTCCCGTCGTGCTGGGCAGCGCGACACCTTCGCTTGAGTCGCTGCACAACGCGACGCAGGGCCGTTATGTCTGGCACCGGCTGCGTGAACGGGCCACGCGGGCCAGCCTGCCGTCCTGGCGTGTGCTCGACATGCGCCAGCAGCGCACGATCCATGGGCTGGCCGAACCGGCGCTCGAAGCGATTTCAGCGACCCTCGGGCGGGATGAGCAGGTCATGGTATTCCTCAACCGCCGAGGCTATGCGCCGGTGCTGATGTGCGGTTCCTGCGGATGGCATGCGGCCTGCGAGAGCTGCGATGCCAACCTGACCTGGCACCGCGGAGCGAATCGCCTGTGCTGCCATCACTGCGGTCACCAGCGCCGGGCGCCCGAGCTGTGCCCGGAATGCGCAGCCGATGCGCTCAGCGGGGCGGGCGAGGGAACGCAGCAGCTGGAGGAGTTTCTCGCCGGGCACTTCGGCGGCAGGCCCGTTTACCGCTTTGACCGGGACCGCGTCAGCGGCAAGGGTGTTCTGCAGCGCCAGCTGGACGCGGTGCGGCAAGGCGGCGCCTGCCTGATGGTCGGCACCCAGATGCTGGCCAAGGGCCATCACTTTCCCGCGGTGACGCTGGTCGTCATCGTCAACGCCGACCAGGCGCTCTACAGCGCCGACTACCGCGCACTGGAACGCATGGGGCAGCTGATCGAACAGGTCGCCGGGCGCGCCGGGCGTGAAGAACGGCCAGGCACGGTGATCCTGCAGACCCTGCACCCGGACCACGAGGCACTGAACCTGCTGCTGGAGCGCGGCTACCAGGCTTATGCCGAGTGGCTGCTGCGGGAGCGCAGACTGGCGGGTCTGCCGCCGTTCGGTTTCCAGGCGCTGCTGCGGGCGGACTCTGCGAACCGGAACGAAGCCAGCCAATTCCTGGATGCGGCCCTGAAACGCTTCCCGCCCGGCACGGCGCGCATCTTCGGTCCCCTGCCCGCCATCATGGAGCGGGTCGGGGGACGTTACCGCATGTACCTCGTGCTGCTGTCGGACGAACGGGCCGCCCTGCACCGCCAGATCGAGGCCTGGCTGCCGCGCATTCGGGACCTGCCCCGGGCCCGCAAGGTCCGCTGGTCGGTGGATGTCGACCCGCAGGAACTGTGACGTTTGACACTATCGTGACAACCCCCATGTAGTAGACATTTAACCAGCCGTGATTCCATGCATTCGCGCGGGTGGTAACTCAACAGAAAACAGCAGGTTTTTCTCACATGGCAACTGAAGAAAACGGCAGTAAACCGGTGTCCGCCGAGGAGCAGCAGGCGCACGCCGCCTTTGCCGAACTCCAGCGGGCGGCCAACCAGCAAATCATCGGCCAGGAACGATTGATGGACCGTTTGCTGATCGCGCTTCTGAGCAACGGTCACCTCCTTGTCGAGGGCGCCCCCGGGCTGGCCAAGACCACCGCGATCAAGGTCATCGCCGACCGCATCGAGGGTGATTTTCACCGCATCCAGTTTACGCCGGACCTGTTGCCGGCCGACCTGACGGGTACCGAGATCTACCGGCCCCAGGAAGGTACGTTCCATTTCCAGCAGGGGCCGATCTTTCATAACCTGATCCTGGCCGACGAGGTCAACCGGGCGCCAGCCAAAGTCCAGTCCGCCCTGCTCGAGGCGATGGGCGAACACCAGGTGACCGTGGGCCGCGTGACCTACCGGCTGCCCAAACTGTTCCTGGTCATGGCGACACAGAACCCGATCGAGCAGGAAGGCACCTATCCGCTGCCCGAGGCCCAGCTCGACCGCTTCCTGATGCACGTGTCGATTACCTATCCCGGCGCAGAGGCGGAAAAAGCCATCCTGGAACTCGCCCGGGGGCAGGCGCGGGACGAGCTCGGCAAGCTGCCCGAAGCGCCGGTACTGGTCAGCCAGGAGCAGGTGTTCCTGGCGCAGAAAAGCGTTCTGGACCTGTACATGGCCCCGGCGCTGGAGGATTACATCGTGCAGTTGGTGCTGGCCAGCCGCGACCCGGGCGCATGGGATCCGGAGCTCGCCCGGCTGGTGAGTTACGGCGCCAGCCCACGCGCCACCATCGCCCTGGACCGCTGTGCGCGCGCTCGAGCCTGGCTGGGGCAGCGCGACTACGTTTCGCCCGACGACGTGCACGAAATGATCCACGATGTGATGCGGCACCGCGTGCTGCTGTCCTACGAAGCCGAGGCCGACGGGGTCACCGTCGACCAGTTGACCGACCGCCTGCTGGACCTCGTTCCCGTGCCATGAACCGGATAGCGGTGCAATGTTCGGGCTAGCCTCCGGGCGCCCCGCGGAAGGGGACGGTATCCACCTGGGCGCGGAGGAGCTGATTGCCCTGCGTGCACGCTGCCACGCCCTGCGCCTGCCGATGAGGCAGCCGGCGGCTTCGGCGCTGGCCGGCGCCTACCGATCTCGTTTTCGAGGCCGCGGCGTCGATTTTCTCGAGTCCCGCAACTACCAGCCCGGTGACGACATAAGGAACATGGACTGGCGTGTCACTGCGCGCACCGGCAAGGCGCACACCAAGGTGTTCCAGGAAGAGCGCGAACGCCCGGTCCTGGTGGTGCTGGACGCCGGCCCGACCCTGTATTTCGGCACGCGCCGCCGGCTCAAGTCGGTGGCGGCGGGCCAGTTGGCGGCGGCCGTGGCCTGGTCGGCCGTGCGCCGGGGCGACCGCATCGGCGGTTTCCTGTTCGCGCCGGGGCAACACCGCGAGATCCGCCCGGCGGGCGGGCGTCGAGGCGCCATGCGCATGATCCAGGGACTGGTCGACTGGCTGCAGCCCGAGCGCTCGACGGATGCGGCGCCCGAGGTGCTTTCCACCGCGTTGGAGCGGGTGCGGCACACGGTCAGGCCCGGCAGCCTGGTGATCATTCTGAGCGATTTCTACGGCCTGGATGAAGCCTGCAACCGGCACCTCTCCCGGCTTCGTCAGCACAATGACGTGATCGGCTGCCAGGTGCTGGACGCGGCGGAACACGGGCTGCCGCGTGGGCGCTACCCGATCACCGATGGCAGCCAGACGGCGGTGCTCGATACCGGGCACGAGGGGTCCCGCAGGCGCTACGAGACCATGAGTGTGCGTCATCTGGACGAACCGCGCCGGCTGTTCCAGCGGCACAGCTGCGGCTGGATGACGCTTAACACGGACGAGGATCCCGTCGATGTCCTGGGCCGGGAATTGCGCGTACTCGTGGGACGGCCGGTTTAGGGGGTTGCGTGGAGCCGGATCAGTCGCAACTCCTGGCACAGCTGGCGGATATCCATGAAGCCGCCCAGCCGCCCCTGTGGCCTCCGGCCATGGGCTGGTGGCTGCTGGGCCTCGTGCTGCTTCTGCTGGTCTCGGTGACGGTCCGTTTCCTGCTGCGCCGTGCGGCGCTTCGCCGCCGCCGCCGGACCTGGCTGCTGGAACTGTCCCGCCTGGCGCAGGAGCACCAGCAGCATGCGGATCCGGGCGCCTACCTGGCCGGTCTGAACCGGCTGTTTCGCGCGGTTGCCCTGCGCGCATTTCCCGGCAGTGGTTGTGCCCGCCTGGAGGGCGAGTCATGGGTCGCCTTCCTGACGGGTCTTCTGCCGGAAGACGCAGATACGGAAAACCTCGCCGCGCTCGCGCGGGGCCCATACCAGCCCGCGCCCGAATTCGAGGTCAAATCACTGGAGCGGCTGGCCAGGCTGTGGGTGGAGCGTTATGGCTGACGCCATGGCCAGCGAAGGGCTGACGCTCGCCTGGATCTGGGTCCTGTGGCTGCTGCCCCTGCCCCTGCTGCTGCGCCGCTGGCTTGCGCCGGCTGCCGGGGCCGGTGGGCAGGCACTGCGCGTGCCCTGGTTCGCGACGATGCACGACGGGGCCGCGGCCTGGCTGCGCCGGCCAGTGCTGGCTGTACTCGCGACCCTTGCCTGGCTTTTGCTGCTCCTGGCAGCGGCCCGGCCGCAGTGGGTCGGCGAGATCGAGAACCTGCCCGTAACCGGCCGTGACCTGCTGCTGGCGGTCGACATTTCGGGCTCCATGGATACGCAGGACATGCTGCTGGAAGGCAGGCCGGTCAACCGGCTTGCCGTCGTCAAGAAGGTCGCCGGTGAGTTTATCCAGCGGCGACGCGGAGACCGGGTTGGACTGGTGCTTTTCGGCAGCCGCGCTTACCTGCAGACACCGCTGACCTTCGATACCGAGACGACCGCGATCCTGCTGGACGAATCCGAGATCGGCCTGGCGGGACGCGAGACCGCGATCGGAGACGCCATCGGTCTCGCCGTGAAACGCCTGCGAGAAGACGCCGCCAGCGAACGTGTACTGATCCTGCTGACGGACGGAGCCAACACGTCCGGTGAAGTGCAGCCGATGCAGGCCACGGAGTTCGCTGCCCGCGAAGGGCTGCGCATTTACACGGTCGGTGTGGGTGCCGACGAAATGATGGTGAGGGACTTTTTCGGCAGCCGCCTGGTCAATCCCTCGGCTGACCTGGACGAAGACACGTTGCGGGCCATCGCGAACCGCACCGGCGGCGCCTATTTTCGTGCGCGGGACGCCAAGGCCCTGGCGGAAATCTACGAGCTGATCGAAGAGCTGGAGCCGGTGGAAAGCGACCAGGAGGCCGTTCGGCCGGTGGACGAGTTGTTCTACTTACCCCTTTCAGCCGCGTTCCTGTTCGCCCTGGCCGGCGTGGCTCTGCTCCTGGCGCCCGTGCTGCGCAGGGGGGCGCCGGCATGATGGCGGAGTCGTTCCATTTCATCCGCCCGCTGTGGCTGCTGCTGCTGCCGCTCGCGGTGCTGCTTCCCTGGGCGTGGATGAAGGTACGGCGACCGTCCGGTGACTGGGCGCGTGTCTGCGATCCGCACCTGCTGCGCTGGCTGGCGGTGGAGCAGGGCGAAAACGGGCGAAGCCGGGGCGGTCACTGGCTGGCCGGTCTTGCGGTTGCGATCACGCTGCTGGCGCTCTCGGGCCCGAGCTGGCAGAAGCTTCCGGACGTGTCTTTTTCTGCGCGTGACGCCCGCGTGATCGTGTTGGACCTGTCGCTCTCGATGCTGGCCGGTGACCTGCGGCCGGACCGTTTGACCCGGGTGCGTTTTCGGCTGGCGGACCTGCTGGAACAGACGGAAGAAGGCCAGTTGGGCCTGGTGGTGTTTGCCGGTGATGCTTTTGTCGTTTCGCCGTTGACCAACGATACGAACACGATTGCCAACATGCTGCCCGCCCTGCAGCCCGATATCGTGCCGGTAGCCGGCAGCCGGGCCGACCTCGGGCTGGAGATGGCCGCTTCCCTGCTGGACCGCTCGGGCTTTGTGCGGGGCGAAATCCTGCTGGTCACCGATTCGGTCGATTCACGGGACGTCGCCAAAGCCCGCTCGCTTGCCCGGAACGGTATCGTGACATCGGTGCTGGGTGTGGGCACGAGAAAAGGGGCGCCCATTCCCAGCGGCGGCGGTTTCGTCAAGGACCGCAGCGGCAATGTCGTGATCGCCCGTCTCGACAATGCTGCGCTGCGCGAACTGGCCCGGGCCGGCGGCGGCGTCTACTCCGAACTCGGGCCGGCGAACGGCGATTCCGTGCTGTGGGGGACGGCCGAGGGGTCGGAATTCGCCGCACGGGACGACGCCCTGGGCGATCGCTGGAAAGACAGCGGTCCCTGGCTGGTGCTGTTGTTGCTGCCATTGGCCCTGGCCGGGTTCCGCCGCGGCCTGTTCTTCATGCTGCCGCTGCTGCTGGCCAACGGCTTGATGCTGCCCGCGAGTGCTCAAGCCGGGTGGTGGGAAGACCTCTGGCAGCGCAGCGACCAGCAGGCCTGGAATGCCCTGCGCGCCGGTGATTCGCAAAAGGCAGCGGCTCTTGCCGAGGACGCGGGGCTTGCCGCCGAGGCCAGCTACCGGGTCGGGGAGTACAGCGACGCGGCCGACGCCTGGAGCAGCCTGGAAACAGCCGACGCACACTACAACCGGGGTAATGCACTGGCCCATGCCGGTGACCTGGACGGGGCTATCGCCGCTTACGACCAGGCGCTGGCGCTCGATCCCGACATGCTGGATGCGATCTACAACCGCAATATCGTCGAAAAGATGAAGCAGGAGCAGGAACAGGCGGAGTCCGAACAAGAGGGTGAAAACGACGAGCCGCAGTCATCGGATCAGCAGCAGGACGGCGAGCAGGAGGGTGAGCAGGAAGAGTCCGGCGATGAAGGCGAGTCCCCCGAGGAGCAGGACAGCGAATCCTCCGAGCAAGAGCAGGGCAAGCCCGAACCGCAGGATCTCTCGGAAACCTGGTCCGAAGAAGATGAACAGGCGATGGAGCAATGGTTGCGGCGAATACCCGATGACCCGGGCGGCCTGTTGCGCAGGAAATTCCGAAACCAGCACCAGAGAAGGGGTTCGCCCGAGGACGAGAACGAAAGATGGTGATCAACAATTACTGCAAGGGCAGTTTGCGCCGCATGTTCAAGCCGGCGGCACTGTTGCTGGCGTTTCTGCTTGCGCTGCCGGCGCAGGCGGCTGTTCAACTCGTGCTGGACCGCGATCGGGTCATGGTGGGTGAAACGGTCACGCTCACGTTCCTGACGGACGATGCAACCCAGGACCTGGGCGTTGATTTCAGCGCACTGGAACAGGACTTTGACATACTGGACCAGCGCACCGAGTCGCAGATCTCGATCGTCAACGGACGCCAGGCGGCGACCAAGCGGCTGCTGCTGACCGTTGAACCGAAACGCGCCGGCCAACTCACCATTCCCGCTTTTCGTTTCGGCGATGATACGACCCGGGCCGTGGTTCTGGAGGTCGCGCCGGCTCCTGAACTCGCTCCGGGTGAGTTGCCGCCGGTATTCATCGAGGCTGAAATCACGCCCTCGGAAGGTCCCTATTTCGTGCATGCCCAGTTCGGTCTCGTGGTGCGGGTTTTTTACCGTCAGAACCTGACCGAAGCCACCATAAGCCAGCCGAGCCCGGCGCCCGCGGCGGTCAGCCTGTTGCAGGAGACCCCGTACCAGGCCGAACGCGGAGGGGAGCGCTACCGGGTGCTGGAACGCCACTACGCCGTTTTTCCCGAACGGTCGGGCGAGCTGCTAATACCGCCGATGGAACTGTCCGGGCGCCTGGTGGAGCGAAAGGAGGGCAGCGTCTGGCAGCCGACGGTGCGCGGCCGCCGGGTACGCGAGCAGAGCCCGGAGATCCGGCTGCAGATCGAACCCAGGCCGGCGGAATTTACCGGCACGGAGTGGCAGCCTGCCCGCGAGTACCGCATTGCGCAGCAGATTTCGTCTGGTGAAGCGCTTCGCGTGGGTGAACCGGTAACGCGCACGATCCTGATCGACGCAAAGGGCCTGGCGGAAAACATGATTGCCGAACCGGAGTGGCCGGTGATCACCGGTGCCCGTGTCTATGCCGACCAGCCGCAGGGCATTACGCGTGACGATGGCCGCTGGGTTCTGGGCCACAAGGAATTCCGTTATGCCGTGGTGCCCGAGGCGGAAGGCAAGCTGGTCTTGCCGGAACTTCGAGTGGAATGGTGGGATACGGAGTCAAACAGGCAACGGTCGGCTGTTTTACCCGCGCACACCGTGACGGTGCAGCCTTCGGCACTGGTGCCGCCACCCGAGCCCGCGGGCCCGCAGACCGGGCCGCAGGCGCCGGGTGACGGGGTCCTGGCGGAGTCCCATGCTTCGTACCCGTGGAAGTGGCTGGCCTTGCTGTTTGCCGGCCTCTGGCTGGCAACGCTTGGGCTGGCGTTCCGGTTGGGAAGGAACCGTGCCCGGGCCAGCACGCGCCGCGCAGCAGCAGATGCCGCTGAACAGCAGGAGCAGGATTTGCTGCGGTCGTTCAGAACGGCCTGCAGACAGGGAGACAACACGGCCGCGCGTGCGTGTCTGCAGCGCTGGTTGCTGTCCTATGGGCCGCCGGCGTGTTCCGGGCTGCACGACTTCGCGGCACAGGTGGACGACGATGAATTGCGCTCCGATCTGCTCGCCCTGGACGCCGACGGGTTTCGGCCAGGTGGCCAAGGCGGTTGGGACGGTTCACGGTTCTGGCGCCGTTTTTCGGCCTGGCGGCAGCAAAGAGCGCACAGGGCCGCTGCGCCGGCGCCGGCATCAGACCTTTATGCCAGGGAAAATCGCGTCAGGCCGGCAGACTAGGGGTTGCGCAGCACCAGGCTCTCGATGCCATTGTCAGCCAGCCGGTTCCGTTTCGCTTCTGCCGAGCGCGTGCCTTTGACCGGCCCGATTCGAACCCGGTGCCAGGTGGCTCCGTTGACGGTCACTTTCTGGACCTCCGCGGCCTCCCCCAGCAAGGCGAGCTGCGCCTTGCGCTGTTCGGCGTCCGCCATCTCGCGGAACGAACCGACCTGCAGGTAAAACTCGTCCTCGCCCTCGCCGGTGACCGGCGTCTCGGGTTGTGCCCGTGACTGTCGGCTCAGTTCTTCTTCGGGTACCACGACCTCCATTTCCGGCAGGATCGTGAAAAAGTCATAGCGCGGCGATTCTTTCTTCTCTTTCTCGCTCGCCGGCGCGATTTCCTCGCTGTCGCTGATTTCCGCGTTGCCTGGCCCGCTGTCGTTTTCCACCGTCTCGGGTTGGGGAATGTAGCCCTTGGCGAACAGGTACCAGGCCATGACCAGGCCGATCAGGATGCCGGCCATCAGCCACATCCATGCAGGCGTGCCGCTTTTTGCGCGGGTGCGGCTGGCCGCTTTGCGGCGCGCCATCTACATTTCCTCCGGGGCCGAAACGCCGAGCAATTCAAGGCCTTTGCGAAGGATCGTGCGCGTGGCGTCGATCAGGTTGAGTCGGGCGTTGCGCAGGTTTTCATCGCTGACCAGGAACTGGTGCGCGTTGTAGTAGGAGTGCAGATCGGTTGCCAGTGAATGCAGGTAGTGGGCAAGCAGGTGCGGTGAGCGCAGTCGCGCCGCGGAATCGATGGTCTCCGGGAACCGGCTGATGTTGCGCATCAGGGCCAGCTCATGATCCTGGGCCAGCTGATCGATCGCCGCGATACCGATCTCGACGTTGTGCCGCGTATCCTGATCTTCCAGGTTTCGGAACACGCTGCAGATGCGGGCATGGGCGTACTGTATGTAATAAACCGGGTTTTCATTGGTCCGGGACTTGGCCAGGTCCAGGTCGAAATCCAGGTGCTGGTCGTGCGAACGCATCACGTAGAAAAAGCGGGCGGCATCCGTGCTGACTTCCTCGCGCAGCTCGCGCAGGGTGATGAATTGGCCCGAGCGCGTGGACATCGCGACCTTTTCACCGAAACGGAACAGCACCGCGAACTGGACCAGCAGGACCTCGAGCCGTTCCGGGTTCTCGCCCAGCCCGGTGGCGGCGGCGCGCAGCCGGGCGACGTAACCGTGGTGGTCGGCGCCGAATACGTAGACGGCGGTTTCGAACCCGCGCTCCAGCTTGTTGAGGAAATAGGCAATGTCCGAGGCGAAATAGGTGGTGCGGCCGTTGTCCCGGATGACCACGCGGTCTTTTTCGTCGCCCAGTTCGGAGGCGCGGAACCAGGTGGCGCCGTCTTTTTCATACAGGTGGCCGTTTTCGCGCAGGCGCTCGATGGCATGCTGCAGCGCACCGCTTTCTTCCAGGTCGCGCTCGCAGAACCATTTATCGAAATGCACACCGAATTCGCCGAGGTCTTCCTTGATGTCGTCCAGTATGTGGTTCAGCGCCGTGTCGAAGAATACCCGGTAACCGTCCTCGCCCAGCAGCGACCGCGCACGTGCGATCAGTGCATCCAGGTAGGCCTCGCCGTCGCCGCCGTGGTTGACGGAAGGCGGCAGCCCCTCGGTGACCTCGAGCTTGGTGAAGCGCCATTGGTCGCCCTGTTCCTGGCGCACCAGCCGCGCGATATCGTAGATGTAATCGCCCCGGTAGCCGTTCTCCGGGAATTCGGTCGGTTCTCCGCACAGCTCCAGGTAACGGATCCACACGCAGACGGCGAGGATGTCCATCTGGCGGCCGTTGTCATTGACGTAGTATTCGCGCTGCACCTCGTAACCCGCGGCCTGCAGGATGCTCGCGAGGCTCGCGCCGTAGGCCGCGCCGCGTCCATGGCCGACGTGCAGGGGGCCGGTCGGGTTGGCCGAGACGTACTCGACGGTGATGCGGTTGCGCCCGCCGCGTACGAGCTGACCGTATTCATCACCCTGCCGAAGAACGTCCTTGAGTACGCCGGTAAGCGCGCAGCGTTCGAGGAAAATATTGATAAACCCGGGCCCGGCGATTTCCATGCGCGCGACCTGCCGCGAGACAGGAACTTTCTCGATAATGGCCTCCGCCAGCTTGCGCGGCGGCATGCCGGCAGTCTTTGCCAGCACCATGGCAACGTTGGAGGCGAACTCCCCGTGTTCGGGGGAACGCGTGCGCTCGAGCTGCGGGTTGAACTCGGCGTCAGCCGGCAGCACGCCTACACGCTGCAGGTGGAGCAATGATTGTGACAGCAGTTCTTCTAGGTGTTCTTTCACTGGGTGGGTCTCTTTCCACGCGCGGCCATTGTCGACCCCTGAAAACGCAGTATTGTAAACCTTTGCGGGAAACAGAAGAAGAAAGATGGTTTCGAGGCCGCCGAGCGGCAGGGAAATGGACTGAAAATCCTGTGGATAACTATGTGTGTAATCAGGCGTGGATTGAAAAATTGTTTGGGGTGCGAAAAACCCCAAAATGGCATAAATCGTGCTGATTTATAGATAGTCATTTAAAAACATACAGATATAGATACTATCTTCCAAGGTAAATGCGATAAACGATTCAAGTCGGTGTTTTATACAGCTCGTCTTGTGCTGTGCATAAATTTTTCGAAGGGTGATAAGATTCCCGCGTGATGAACACGGCCGCCGGCAACAGCACCTATCGATTCCTCTACAGCCATCCGGTGCTCGGTGAACGCGTTTACGTGGCGCCCGGGGCGCATGTAAGCGGGGCGGTGAAAATCGGCGACGATTCGTCGATCTGGCCGATGGCCGTTGCACGCGGAGACGTGAACCGGATCGAAATCGGCGCCCGCTGCAATATCCAGGACGCTTGCGTTCTGCACGTCACGCACGAGAGTGAATGGCTGCCTGAAGGAGGGCCACTGGTGCTGGGTGACGACGTGACCGTGGGCCACGCCGCGGTGCTGCATGCCTGCACCGTCGGCCATCGCTGCCTGGTGGGGATGAGCGCCACCGTGCTGGACGGCGCCGTGCTCGAGGATGACGTGATGATCGCGGCCGGTTCGGTCGTGCCGCCCGGCAAGCGCATTGCGGCCGGCACGCTGTGGCGCGGAAACCCCGCGCGGTACGTGCGCGATCTCAGTGCGAAGGAAATCGACTACCTGCCGTACAACGCCCGACACTACGTTCGCCTGAAAGATCACTATCTTCGGGAGGGGCGCTAGTTGGCAGCGGCCCTGGCCCTGGGCCTGTTCCTGGCCGTCGGCCTGGCCCTGATGGCGGGTTACCCGGTCGCGTTCACGCTTGCGGGCGTGGCGCTGCTGTTCGCCCTGTTCGGTACAGCGGCCGGCGTGTTCGACCCGGTTTTTCTCGAAGCGTTTCCCAACCGCGTTTACGGCATCATGACCAACGAGACGCTGATTGCCGTGCCGGTGTTCATCTTCATGGGTGTGATGCTCGAGCGCTCCAAGCTGGCCGACCAGCTGCTGCAGTCACTCGCGGGCATGATGCGGGGCACCCCCGGCGGACTGGGCTTCGCGGTGGTCATGGTCGGAGCGATGATGGCCGCCAGTACCGGCATTGTCGGCGCCACCGTGGTGACGATGGGCCTGATTTCGCTACCCACGATGCTGCGCAAGGGTTACGATCCCGCCGTTTCGACCGGCACGATCTGCGCCTCGGGCACGCTTGGGCAGATCATCCCGCCTTCGATCGTGCTCGTCATGCTGGCCGACGTGCTTTCCAACGCCTACCAGCAGGCCCAGCTGAGGATGGGGAGTTACAGCCCGAAGACCGTGTCTGTCGGCGAGCTTTTTGCCGGCGCGCTGGTGCCCGGCCTGGTCCTGGTGGGTTTTTACCTGCTTTATCTCCTCGTGCTGGCGCGGCTGAAGCCTTCCATGATGCCGCCGGACTCCGATAACGACCCGGATTCCGACGAGGCGGTCCCCGGCCTCTGGCGGCTGATCGTTTACGCGTCGGGGCCTCTGCTGCTGATTGTCGCCGTGCTGGGGTCGATTCTTGGCGGCGTAGCCACGCCCACGGAAGCGGCCGCCGTCGGCGCCGTCGGCGCGATGCTGCTGGCCCTGGTCGGCGGTCAGCTGGACCTTGCGACACTGAAAGACGTGGTCTACCGGACGACCCGGGTCACCGCGATGGTGTTCATGATCCTGGTCGGAGCCTCTCTGTTCAGCCTGGTGTTTCGGGGTTTCGGCGGTGATGAGCTGATCGCCGGATTCCTGGAAAGCCTTCCGGGCGGCGCCGTGACGGCCATGGTCCTGGTCATGATCGTGATGTTCCTGCTGGGTTTCGTTCTGGATTTCATCGAGATCACCTTCGTGGTGGTTCCCATCGTCGGCCCGGTGCTCATGGCCATGGGCCTCGACCCGGTCTGGCTGGGCGTGATGATTGCCCTGAACCTGCAGACCTCGTTCCTGACCCCGCCGTTTGGTTTTTCCCTGTTTTACCTGCGGGGCGTCTGCCCGGAAACCGTGCCCACTTCCGCCATCTATCGCGGCGTGATGCCGTTCATCGCGATCCAGCTGTTCATGCTCGGTGTGCTCGCGGCATGGCCGCAACTGGTCACCTGGCTGCCGGGCGTGATCTATCCCGGTTAAACTGTCGACGAGGTGGAACTCGGCCGTCGTTTTCAGCTACATTGAATGGTCCCGGCGTCGTGTTTTTTCTTGCCGGGTCGGTGCCGTCGCCGAGCGGTCGATGTATGCAGGGAAATGCAATCATGCAGGACAAAGTCGTCGAAATAGGATCTCCGGAATCGTACATAAACCGCGAGCTCAGCTGGCTGAGTTTCGCGCGGCGCGTGCTCGCGCTGGCGCAGGACTCCAATCTGCCGCTGCTCGAGCGGGTCAAGTTCACCGGAATCATGGGCATGCTGTACGACGAGTTTTCGATGAAGCGCATCGGCGGCTTGATGCGACGGCTCGAAAAGAAAAAGAAATCGGTTTCCTCGGACGGTCTGACCCTGAAGCAGGAGCTGGAAGTATCCCGGCAGGAGCTGCGCCGCCAGACCGGCCTGCTGTTCCAGCTGATCGAGGCAGACATCCGGCCCGCGCTGGCCGAGGCGGGCATCCCGATTCTCGACTACGAGCAGCTCGACGAGGTTCAGAGGCAGCACATGGAGCAGTATTTCCGCGAGTCCATCGAGCCGATACTGACCCCGCTGGCCGTCGACGTGGGCCATCCGTTCCCGTTTATCAGCAACCTCGGTCTCAACCTGGGCGTGCGCATCAAGTTGCCGGGGCGCAAGAATTCCCAGTTCGTGCGGATCAAGATCCCGCCCAACCGGCCGCGCTGGATCGAGTTGCCGGGCGGCGGTTACGTGCCGATCGAGCAGGTCATCGGGCACAACCTGGAGCACATGTTCCAGCAAACCGAGAGCATCGAGTTTTACCCGTTTCGCGTGATCCGGGGCGCCAAGGACAACCCCTGGGACCGCATCCCGATTTCAGACGACGAACCCGAGCTGCTGCCCGGCAGCATCATCGGCATGGTCACGGCGGAACTCCAGGCGCGCAAGTACGCCGGGGTCGTGAGTCTCCAGGTCGGGGGCAACATGCCGAACAGCATGTGCGAGTGGCTGTCCGGCCAGCTCGATGCGGACCCGGAAGATATCCTGGTCTGGCGCGGACTGATGAACCCGAACGACCTCGTCAAATTGCAGCCCGACGGGCTGCCGGAACTGCGTGACGAGCCGCACGAGCCGGTCACGCACCCGCGGCTGGTGCATACCGACCCGGCCGATAACGCGTCGATCTTCAAGGAAATTCGCAAGGGCGACTTCCTGGTGCACCTGCCGTACCACGATTTCGATACGTCCATCCTGCGCTTCCTGCAATCGGCAGCGCGCGATCCGTCCGTGCTGGCGATCAAGATCAGCATTTACCGCACCAGCACGCAGTCGCCGGTCATGCAGGCCCTGATCGAGGCGGCCCAGCGCGGCAAACAGGTCGCCGTTTTCGTGGAGATCACCGCGCGGTTCGACGAAGAACCCAACATCGCCTGGGGAAGGGTGCTCGAAGAGGCCGGCGTACACGTGGTGTACGGCATGAGGCGCCTCAAGACACACGTGAAACTCTGCCTGGTGGTGCGCGAAGAAGAAGGCGCCGTGCGTCGTTATGCGCATGTTGCCACGGGCAACTACCACGCCGGCACCGCCCGGCTTTACGAGGACCTGGGTGTGCTGAGCTGCGACCGCGAGCTGACCGAGAGCGTCGCCGCGGTCTTCAACGAGCTGACCGGCTCGGTCAGCGCGTCCGGCTACGGCAACCTGCTGGTGGCGCCGCACAACCTGCGCGAACGTTTCACGGAGCTGATTCGGCGCGAGGCCGAACACGCCGAAGCGGGACGGCCCAGCGGAATCCGGGCCAAGATGAACCAGCTGCAGGATGAACTCATGATCCAGGAGCTGTACCGCGCCAGCCAGGCCGGCGTCCCGGTCTCCCTGAACGTGCGCGGCATGTGCTGCCTGCGGGCCGGCGTACCCGGTTTGTCGGAAAACATCACGGTATTCAGCGTGCTCGGGCGCTTCCTGGAGCACGCCCGGATCTACCGTTTCGAGAACGGCGGTGACCCGGAGTTTTTCATCGGTTCGGCTGACTGGATGCGCCGCAACCTGGACGCCCGCATGGAGGCCATCATGCCGGTGCTGGACAAGGGCATACAGGCGGAACTCGAGCACATGCTCGACGTGTACGAGGCCGACAATGACACGGCCTGGTACATGCAGCCCGACAACTCCTACCTGCGGCGAACCCCGGCGCAGGGCGAGGAGTCCCGCGCTTCGCAGGAACGGTTCATTCGCGAATCCCGTTTGCCGCCGGGCTGAAGGCTCAGCGGCGGTTGACGAAATACTGCGAACCGATGGCCGTTGAGGCCTTTACCCGCTCGATATAGGCGCTCAGGGAAGCCCATACGCGGGCTGCCGTTTCGTCTTTGGCAGCCAGTTCCTCGATGACTTCCTTCGAAGCGCGCTTCAGCTCGGCGAGCACGTCATCGGGGAACGGGCGAACATCCACGCCGTGCTCCTCGACGAGTGTTTTCAGCGCTTCACCGTTGCGTGCTTCGAACTCGGCATACATGTCGGTGTTGGCGGCCTGGCAGGCATAGGTCACGATGGCCTGCAGGTCCGCGGGAAGCGCGTCGTAGGCTTCCCGGTTGATCAGGGCCTCGAGCGCCGTGCCGGGTTCGTGCCAGCCGGGATAGTAGTAGTGCCTGGCTGCGCGGAACAGGCCGAAAGCCAGGTCGTTCATCGGGCCGACCCACTCCGTGGCGTCGATGGTTCCGCTCTGCAGCGCCGTGAACAGTTCACCGCCGGGTATGTTGACCGGCGTGCCCCCGACTTTTTTCAGGACCTCGCCGCCGAATCCCGGAATCCGCATTTTCAGGCCCTGCAGGTCGGCGACCGAATTGATCTCCTTGTTGAACCAGCCGCCCATCTGCGTGCCGGAGTTTCCGATCGGGTAGGGAATGACACCCTTGCCGGCATAAGCCTCGTGGTACAGCTCCATGCCGCCGCCGTGGTAGAACCAGCCGTTCATCTCGGCCCCGGTCAGGCCGAACGGTACGCAGGAGAAAAAAGGCGATGCCGGAATGACGCCTTTCCAGTAATAAGCGCCGCCGTGCCCCATGTCCGCCACGCCGCGGCTGACCGCGTCCAGCACCTCGAACGGGGGCACCAGTTCGCCGCCGCCATACACCTTCACGGTCAGGCGGCCGCCGCTCATCTCCCCGATGATGCGGGCGAGGTAGTTGGCGCCGGTACCCAGCCCGGGAAAATCGCGTGGCCAGGTGGTGACCATTTTCCACTCGATTGTTTCCTGGCCGGCTGCCCCGGCGCAGTCCGCCGCAGCGCCGGCGGCCGGCTGGCGTCCGCAGGCGGCGAGCAGTCCCGCGGCCCCGGCGAGCCCGGCATTCCTGACGAATTTTCTTCTGTCCATTGAGTGTCTCCTTATCGTGGTTCCGATCCCATCAAGGCTATTTTCAGCTTATCGTGGTCCGGAAGCAGCCAGTCGCCACGTGATGGCGGTGGGTCGTCGCCTTGGCCCAGGCCAATGAAATCGAACAGTTCGTGGTCGGCCAGCTGGGAAGGCGAAACGTGACCGATCGCGCGAAAGATATTTTCGATCCGCCCGGGATGCTTTTTCTTCCAGTCCGTCAGCATGGCCTTGATGGCCTGCCGCTGCAGGTTGGGCTGTGAACCGCAAAGGTTGCAGGGAATCAGCGGAAAGTTGCGAACGTTCGCGTAGCGGCTGATGTCCTCCTCGGCACAATAAGCGAGCGGGCGGAT
>JASFSI010000003.1:0-16999 GCA_050114495.1 Lysobacterales bacterium
AAACCCTGCTGTGCATCAAGCGCGCCGGGGCCGACATGATCATCACCTACGCCGCGCTGGAAGCGGCAGCGCGGCTCTAATTTTCAGCCTGGCGTTCAGGGATTAACTGACCCGCGCAAACGCCTGCTCAGCCCAGCAATTCGATCCAGTGCACGACCTTCAGTTCGGTCACGCCCTGCAGCTGCGCCAGGCAGCCGATGTTGGCGGTCGCGATCAGCCGCGGCCTGCCGGCTTCCAGGTTCCTGATCTTGCGTTGAGCGAGTTCTTCGGAGATTTCGGGCTGCAGCAAGGAATAACTGCCGGCCGAACCGCAGCACAGGTGGGCGTCCGCAACCGGCGCCAGGCTGAATCCCAGCCGGGTCAATATCGATTCCACCCGTCCCTGGCCCTTGAGCGCGTGCTGCAGGGAACAGGGCGCGTGAAAGGCGATCGGCTCCTCGGGCGGAGCAGCAGGTTTTAACGGTTCCAGGTCAAAACTTTCGAGGTAGCCGGAAATATCCGTGCCGAGATCCGCGATGCGCTGGGCACGCTCCGCGTATTGCGGGTCGTTTGCCAGCAGGCGCCCGTAATCGGTGACCGTGGGCGTGCAGCCGCTGGCTGTCAGCACAACAGCCTCGGCCCCGGCCTCGATCAGCGGCCACCAGGCATCGATATTGCGGCGCGCGGTTTCGCGCGCCCGCTGCGGCGCCGGCAGGTGCTGCGCCAGCGCCCCGCAGCAGCCGGAGGCGGGCAGGGCGGACACGCCGAGGCGGTCCAGCACACGTGCGGCGGCCGAGTTGATGCCCGGGTGCGTGACCGACTGCACACAGCCCTGCAGCAGCAGGATGCGCCGTTCGTGCACCGGCAGCGGCCAGTCCGCCGCGGGGCCGGTCGAGCGCGGCACTTTCTTTTTCAGGCTGGCCGGCAGGGCCGGGCGTGCCAGGTTTGCCAGTCTCAGCAGGGGCTTGAGCCGTGCCGGTTCGGGAATCGTCAGCAGCAGGCCCCGGCGCAGGGCCTTGTCGGCGTGCGAGCGCGGAACTTTCTGCTCCACGAGGTTGCGGCCGATTTCCAGCAGGCGGTGGTACTCGACGCCCGACGGGCAGGTCGTCTCGCAGGACCGGCACTGCAGGCAACGGTCGAGGTGTATGCGCGTTTCCTGCGACGCTTCACCGAGCTCGAGCATTTCCTTGATCAGGTAAATCCGGCCGCGCGGGCCGTCGCGCTCGTCACCCAGCAGCTGGTAGGTCGGGCAGGTGGCATTGCAGAAACCGCAGTGTACGCAGCTGCGCAGGATCCGGTCCGCTTCGCTGGCCTCCGTGAGTTCACGGAACGCAGGGTGGATAAAGGTCTGCATCAGCGCTTCGGCGCCAGCAGGCCGCGGTTGAACAGGCCGTGCGGGTCGAAGGCGTCACGCACACGCTCCTGCAGTTGCTGCAGCCCTTTCGCCTGGGGGTGAAAACGGGGAATGCCGTCGATTTCACCGCGGAACAGGGTCGCGTGGCCACCGGCCGCGGCCGCGGCCTGGCGGATGCGCTCGGGCTTAGCATTCGTGACGTACCAGCGCTGTGCGCCGCCCCATTCGGCCAGGCACGGCGCACCGAGATCAATCGGCTCGGCCGTCGGGGGCAGCGAAAGCCGCCACAAGGGGCCATCGCTGAAGAATTCATCCTCTTGTTCGCGCAGTGCGCGCCAGAACTCATCGGCCTGGTCGACCACCTCGCCGCCCAGCGATTCCGCGGCGCGGGCGGTTTCGCGCTCTGCGCCCGACAGGCGCAGGAACAGCTGTCCATCGCGCCAGCATGAGGCCGACAGCGGCAGGGGTTTACCGGACCAGTTCGACACCTGCTCGAGTGCTTTGCGCTCATCCATCTCGAAATGCAGCGTGCGTTCGCGCAGCGGCTTCGGCAGGACCTTGAACGAAGTTTCCAGTATCACGCCCAGCGTACCCAGCGACCCGGCCATCAGCCGGGAAACGTCGTAGCCGGCGACGTTCTTCATCACCTGTCCGCCGAAGCGCAGCGCCTTGCCGCGCCCGTTGATGATTTTCACACCGAGCAGGTAGTCGCGCAGGCTGCCGGCCCAGGGGCGGCGCGGGCCGGAAAATCCGCAGGCCACGGTGCCGCCGATGGTGGCGTGGTCGCCGAAGGCAGGCGGTTCGAAGGGCAGGTGCTGCCCTTTTTCGGCCAGGGCCTGCCGCAATTCGGTCAGCGGCGTGCCGGCGCGGCAGGTCACGACCAGTTCGCCCGGGTCGTATTCGACGATTCCTGCGTGGCTCGACAGGTCGAGCGCCTCACCGTTTCGGGGCCGGGCGTAAAACGCCTTGCTTCGTCCGCCGTGTATGGCGAGCGGCTTGCGGGCCTTCACCGCTTCGCGCAGCTGTTCGAGAATGGCGTCCTGACGGTCCATGCTTCAGAACCGCGGCAGGTCCGGGAACGGCAGGCGGTTTTCATGCACGTGCATGGCCCCCAGTTCCGCGCAGCGGTGCAGCGTCGGCACGGCCTTGCCGGGGTTGAGCAGTCCGTCGGGGTCGAATGCCGCTTTCAGCGCGTGGAACTGCTCCAGTTCGGCGTCATCGAACTGCTCGCACATGGAATCGATTTTTTCCATGCCCACGCCATGCTCACCGGTGACCGTGCCGCCCGCCCTGACACACAGGCTCAGGATCTCGGCACCGACGCGCTCGGCCGTTTCCAGTTCCCCCGGTGCATTGGCGTCGTAGAGGATCAGCGGGTGCAGGTTGCCGTCGCCGGCGTGAAACACGTTTGCGATCCGCAACCCATGCTGCCTGGACAGATCGCTGATTTCACGCAGGACCCGCGGCAGTTCGCGCCGCGGAATGGTGCCGTCCATGCAGTAATAATCCGGCATGATGCGGCCGACGGCCGGAAAGGCGTTCTTGCGCCCGGCCCACAAACCCAGGCGCTCGGCCTCGCTTTGCGAGACCCGCACCGACGTCGCGTGGTGCGCCGAGAGCACGTCGTTGACTGTCTGCATCTGTTCTTCCACCTCGGCCTGGCCGCCATCCAGTTCGCACAGCAGCACGGCTTCCGCGTCCCGCGGGTAGCCCGGCGCGATAAAGGATTCGACCGCCTCCACCGACAGCCGGTCCATCATCTCCAGCCCGGCCGGTACGATGCCGGCGCCGATGATTCCGCCCACCGCCTCGGCCGCGTCCTCGATGCGGGCAAAGCCGGCCAGCACCACCTGGGCCGTTTCCGGTATCGGCAGCAGCCGCAGCAGCACCTCGGTGATGACGCCGAGCATGCCTTCCGAGCCGTTGATCAGCGCGAGCAGATCGTAACCCGCGGCGTCCAGCGCCGGCCCGCCCAGCATCAGTTCCTCGCCGTCGACGGTGAGCAAGCGGACTTCCAACACGTTGTGCACGGTCAGCCCGTACTTCAGGCAGTGCACGCCGCCGGAATTTTCCGCGACGTTGCCGCCGATGCTGCAGGCAATCTGTGACGAGGGATCGGGTGCGTAGTAAAGCCCGTGCGGTGCGGCGGCCTCGCTGACCGCGAGGTTGCGCACGCCGGGTTCGACGCGCACGGTGCGTGCCGCGACATCGAGTTCCAGTATTCGGTTGAGCCGCGTCAGGACCAGCAGCAGGCCGCCTTCAAACGGCAGGGCGCCGCCGGACAGGCCAGTTCCTGCTCCGCGGGTGACCACGGGCACACCCAGCCGGCGGCAGCAACGCAGGATTTCGCGCACCTGCCGCGTGTTTTCGGGCAGGGCGGCGAGCAGGGGCAATTGACGGTAAACAGAGAGCCCGTCGCACTCAAAGGGGTGCAGCGCCTCCTCGGAGTCGATCAGGATTTCGCGGGGAACGGCCTGCGCCAGTTCCTCGAGCAATTGAGATTTTGAAACGGTGCTCACGGTGTCGCCAGTCGGTCTTACTGCGATGGTACTATCTGGCTCGTGATCAGGAAAGGCATCAGACCGGCGCTGCGTTTTGGTTTCGAGCGCGCGCTTGAAGGCGAGTTCTACCGGCGGGTGTTCCCGTTCCGCAAGTCATGGCCGGCGGTCGTGATCGTACTCGCCATGGATGTCGTCTTCATGATTCCCGCGATCAGCACGTTTGGCCAGATATCCGGCGGCCTGTCCCGCTTCGAATCCCTGTTCGACGTCGTCGGGATCCTGTTCCTCTCCGGTTGGCTGCTTGGCTGGTCGCTTGCGCCATTGGGGCTGACGACGGTCCTTTTGCTGATGCTGTTCGGCCGCGAGACGGTGCGCGTGGCGCCCGGTCACGTGGAGGTCGCCATCGGCATTCCCGGCATCGGTCTGCTGATGAGGTTCGAGTCGGGGCGCATTCGTAATCTTCGCGTGGAAACCCCGCAGCAAAAAACGGGCAAGTCCTGGCGTGGCGCACACTTCACCTTCGACTACGGCGCCAATTCCGGTTCATTCGGCTCCGATGTCAGCCTCGGGGACATGGGTGAGCTCGAATCGGTCATTCGGCGATCAAGTGGGAAGTCCCCGCGAACGGGTGAGGCTTTTCCCGAGGAATTGGAGGGCGAGTGGAGAAAAAATCCACTACGGGACGATCCGGAAGAGAAAAAAGAGCCAGCCGTGGCGAATTCGCCCGGGGCCTGGCTGACCGTATCGACGCTGGCGCTTCTCGTGGCCAACCTCGTGCCGGTAGCCGGCGCCCTGTTCCTGGGCTGGAACCTCAGCGACGTCATGGTGCTGTACTGGGCCGAGAGCGCCATCATCGGCCTGTTCAACGTGGCCAAGATCGCGGTGGTCGGGCGCTGGATGGCGCTACTCGCCGGGCCGTTTTTCGTCGGTCATTTCGGCGCGTTCATGGCCGTGCACTTCCTGTTTATCTACACCATCTTCGTGGAAGGATTCTCGGGCAGTGGTCCGACGGGCAACCTGGCGGAGGTCGCTGCAACGTTTGCCGGGCTCTGGCCGGCGCTGCTCGCCTTGACGCTCAGCCACGGGTTCTCGTTCTTCGCCAATTTCATCGGGCGTTCTGAATACCGCGACCGCAGCGTTCAGAAGCAAATGAACGAACCCTACGGCCGCATCGTTTTCATGCACCTGGTGCTGATATTCGGTGGCGGCCTGGCCATGGTGCTCGGCGGGCCGACCATCGTCATCCTGATCGTGATCGTGCTGAAGGTCGTTTTTGACATCCGCGCACACCTCAGGCAGCGCAGACCTTCCGCGGCAAGCACGGGCAGCTGATTTGCTGTACCCTGAGCGGCCTGATGTCCGGTGAGACCTTGCAATTGACTGATATTCCTAACAAGAAGCATTCCTACACACGGGAAGACCTGGTGCTTTGTGGTGATGGACGCCTGTTCGGCGAGGAAACATCGCGGTTGCCGAACGGCAATATGCTGATGGTCGACCGTGTCGTTTCCATCGATGCGGACGGCGGGGCATTTGGTAAAGGTTCACTGAAAGCCGAGTTCGATATCCGGCCGGACCTGTGGTTTTTTGATTGTCACTTCACCGGCGACCCGGTGATGCCGGGCTGCCTGGGTCTGGACGCGCTATGGCAGTTGTGCGGCTTTTTCATGGCCTGGTCGGGCTGCAAGGGCAAAGGTCGCGCGCTGGGAGCGGGTACGGTCAAGTTCACCGGACAGATCCTGCCGACCGCGACCCTGGTGACCTACGAGCTCGATTTCAAGCGCCTGGTGAAACGCAAGCTCAACATGGCCATTGCCGACGGCCGTGTTTACGTCGACGGCCGCCTGATCTACACGGCCGAAGACCTGAAGGTCGGCATGTTCGCTTCCACGGATTCGTTCTGAGTCGAACCGTTCAGTTTGCTTGCTGGCCCCGTTTTGTTACCAGGTAGGTGGCAAAGCTGGCCAGCCAGTGACTGCCCTCGTAGTTTTCCGAGGAAATGTTGGCGATACCCGCCTTTGCATGCACGCCGGCCGCCGCCTCGAGCGCCGGACGCCTCGGGTCATCCACGGGCAGGGCTGCGGCGATGTTCTCCAGGTTCCAGGCGCGCGACAGGTTGACCCCGTCCAGGTGCACCAGCTTGCCGTCCGTCGGATCTTTGACGACGCCGGGTTTCAGCCAGTCGCCGCTGCCGTCCCGCGGAATGCCCGGCAGGAACCGGTCCAGCCACGCGGCGAAGTCTTTCCTGGCCATGAGGCGCCGCATCAGGTCGGCTTCCATCAGGCAGGGTGAAAGAAAGTCTTCACCCGACGGTTCGTATTCCAGCGGGCAGTCGCGGTCATCCGCGTGAAAAGTCATGGATTTGTCGCGAACCAGCTGTTCCATTTCCTGATCGCCGGCGACCCGCGCCCAGTCCAGGATCAGGCCAAAGGCGAACATGCTCTGGTTATGCGTGCCGAGCCGGATCGGATAAGCGAGGTTCGGCAGCCAGGACTTGATCTGCTCGACGATGACCCGTTCCAGCGGCATCAGCACGTCCAGCCATTCCCGGGCCAGCGGATCGTTCCATTCGCGCAGTTCCATTGTCAGCTGCAGGAACCAGGCTATGCCGTAAGGGCGTTCGTAGGCTTTGCGGCCCTCGGCCTTGAAGTAGTCGACTTCCGCCGCGACGCCTTCGGCAGTGAAGCTTTGCTTGAGGGCATCGACAATTTCCTCGCCGAGTTCCGGCGGCAGTGCCTCGCCAGCGGTGCGCATGAGGCGTATCAGCAGCCAGTGGCCGTGCACGGATGAGTGCCAATCGAAACAGCCGTAAAAAACCGGGTGCAGCGAGGAGGGCGTGCCGGTATCCGCGTCGCTTTGCATGACGTGCGCGATCTTGTTGGGGTATTCGCGGTGGATGCAGTCCAGTGCGAGGCGGGCGAACCGGGCTTCCGGGCCCGCCGCGAGGGCGGGCCCGGAAGCCTGGATGGACATAAAAACGAAAAGAGCCGGTATCAATGCCTTCATTTCTCGAAGGGTACGGGTTTTATCGTCTTTTCGGTAGAGGGGGGCAGGGTGGGCAGCACGATCTGTGGCTGTTCGCCGGTCAGGGTTTCGAGGAACGCCACGATCATTGCCGTCTCATCGGCCGTGTAGGCGCGGCCGAGCTGCAGCTTGCCCATCAGGTCGACGGCTTCGGCCAGGGTCTCGGCGCCACCGTCGTGGAAGTACGGGTAGGTCAGCTCGACGTTGCGCAGGGTGGGCACCTTGAACTTGAAGCGGTCGAGGTCGTCGCCCGTCACGCCGGCCAGGCCAATGGCCTCGTTGCTGGTCTCGTACGGCTGGACCAGGCCCATTTTCTGGAAGGAGTTGGCACCGACGGCCGGGCCATTGTGGCAGGCCACGCAGCCGCTGTTCTTGAACAGTTCGTAACCGGCCAGTTCCGTTTCGGTGATCGCATCCGCGTCACCCATGAGCCACTGGTCAAAGCGGGAATTCGGGGTGACCAGCGTTTTTTCGAACTCGGCGATCGCGGTGGTCACCTCGTCGATGGTGATTTCGCCTGTTCCGAAGACCGCCTCGAACTCGGCCACGTACTCGGGAATGGAAGACAAAACGTCGATGGCCAGGTCATGCGAAAAAGCCATTTCGCCGGGATTGGCGATCGGGCCGCCCGCCTGTTCTTTCAGGTCTTTCGCGCGGCCGTCCCAGAACTGGGCGACGTTGTAACTGGAGTTCAGGACCGTGGGTGAATTGATCGGCCCTTCCTGCCAGCCATGCCCGACCGACGTGACGATGTTGTCGGTGCCGCCCATGCTCAGATTATGGCAGGTGTTGCAGGAGATGATGCCGGATTTTGAAAGGCGCGGCTCGAAATACAGTTTCTTGCCCAGTTCCACCTGGCCGGCGTCCAGGCCTTCCGGTTTTTCAATGGGTTGAATGGGCTCGGCGGCCGAGGCCAGGCTCACCGCGGCGAGCAGGCTCGTGGAGGCTGCGTAAGTGACCAGGGTTCTGAATTTCATCGTGTTTTCCCGTGATTGTGACAGTGAGAACTTCGTGTCTGTCCCGTACCGGGCTGGCGGCGGGGCAGTATTCGAAATCATATCGGCTTTTTTTAGCGGCCTCAATGCGCGAAATCATTGATTTATATGATAAAATTAAGCTTATATTAAGGTTTCCTCCGTTTTTGTTATCGGAATTTCCCTACCGTGTTGCGAAGCGCAGCAAGCTGCTTTCCCGTATCCTGTGCCCAGCCGACGTTTTAGGTTGAAGCGTGCCGTGCTTCGTGGCATTTTTGCCGTAACCGACTGGTCATGAATCTGGAATGGAAAACCGCCTCAACACGCCGAGTGCAGCCTATCCTGAGCCCCTGGACGCCATTGTCCTGGCCGGTACGCACCAGAACCCGAATCGCCTGATTCTCGGGCGCAACAAGGCGTTTCTCGAGATCGGCGGAAAGGCGCTGGTTCGGCGCGTCGTCGAGGCGCTGCTCGGGTCCAAATCGGTCGGCCAGGTGTTCGTCGTCGGCCCCATACAGGAACTGCGCCCGGTCCTGGACGGCATTTCTGCGCGCATCTCCCTGGTTCCGCAGGAAGGCAAGATGATGAAGAACGCCTGGGCGGCGGTTTACGCATCAGAAGCGTTTCAGCGCGAGCACGGCCGTCCCGACGACCCCATGCGACCGCTCCTTGCCGTGTCCTGCGACCTGCCGTTGCTCAGCACCGAGGCCGTCGACGACTTCGTCGCGCGCTGCGCCGAGATCGACCGCGAGTCGAAGACGGGCAATGCGATTCTTTGCGGGGTGTCCGAGGAAGCGTCGCTGAGGCAATATTATCCCGCAGACGGCAAACCGGGCATCCAGCGCCCCTACGTCAATTTTTCCGACTGCCGGGTTCGCCTGGCCAATATTTACGTGGGCCGCCCGCGCACGCTGGCCAACCAGGCATTCCTGCAGACCGGCTTCGAACACCGCAAGGCGGAAAAGCTGAAAAACGTGCTGGCCCTGGTGTGGGATTTTCTCAGCCAGAAGGGCGGTTGGCAGGCGGCGTGGATGTCCCTGCGCATGCAGGCCACGCTGATGGCAGAACGGTCGGGCAGCCGGTTTTATGAAAAACTTCGCGCCGGCAACAGTGCGCGGCGCACCGAGGAGATTTGCAGCGAAGTACTGGGTGGCCCGGTCCGTATCGTGATCTCACCGTTCGGCGGCCTCAGCCTGGACGCCGACAACGTGGAGGACTTCAGGATTCTCAGTGCGCGTTTCAAGGAGTGGATCCGCGTGCCGCCGGTGGAGTCCTGACCGACAGTCCCGCAGCCGGGTCCGCTGTTTTCGCTGGTGATGATGCTTTGAAGCTGGCAAACGCTTCACGCCAGAACGCCGTGGTCAGTTCGCCGATATCCCGGTTTTCCGCGTTCATCAGGATGGCGATTCCGATTTCGTGGTTTTTCGACCAGGCGATATCCGCGCGAAACCCCCTGACCCAGCCGCCGTGGTAAACGATCTGCTCTTCATCGATGGTGTAGATACGCCAGCCCAGGCCGTAGTGCGCATCCGAGATCAGGTCGCGCCAATGCCGGCGCCGAAGGTCCCGCGCCGTTCGCACCCGCGGCGTGCTCACGGTCTCTACGACGGCCGGGGGTAACACGTCCGGGTAGGCTCCCATCTGCGCCATCAGCCAGTGCGACAGGTCGTCGATGCTCGCATTGACGCCCGCGGCCGGCGCCACGCGGTAGTAGTTGGGCTCAACGTCGACCGGGCGCCAGGCGCCGCGTGACTTCACGTGCGGGCGTGCATGGTCGGGATTTTCGAGCAGAGGCTCAAGGCCCACGGAGGCATTTTTCATGCCGAGGGGTTCGAAGATCCGCTCACGCATCAGTTCGGCGTATCCGCTCGACGTGCTGTGTTCGACCACCGTGCCGATCAGGCTGAACAGAACGTTCTGGTAGGAATAGCAGGTGCCCGGTTCGCACAGGTAGTCCAGGCCGCGGAATTTCTCGAGGATGCGGTCCAGGGGAAAGCCGTCCTCGATGTAGTTGTCGTAGGCATGAGGGATCAGGCCCGAGCTTTGCCCGACCACGTGCGAAACGTGGATCAGGCTGGCGTCGCCGGCGATAGTGAAACCGGGAACATGCTCCTGCAAGCGGTCGTCCCAGGAGAACGAACCTTCGTTTTCCAGCAGACCCGCGAGGCCTCCGGCAAAGGTTTTTGACACCGAGGCGATACGGAACACGGTGTTCTTGCCGACCGGTCGGCGTTTTTTCGTGTCCGTGTATCCCGTCACTTCGATGCGCACCGGCCCTTTGGGACTGACGATCGCATAGGCCGCGCCCGGAATGTTCTCGCGCGTCACCAGTTGTCGAAAGTGGCTGTCGAAGGTGTCCACCAACGCCTCTGTTCGCAGATCGGCAGCCCGCGCCGCCGGCGCTGCGACGAGCAGAAATAGGGCAATGCCGGCGAGCCATCGTCTGTTCATTTCGTGTTTGCGGCGAAGTCTTTCAAAGTGCCGTATTCTAGCGGTATTCCGCACGGGCAGGTAACGAGGTGGGGCCATCATGGAAACGGGGAGACTGGAATCGGCCATTATTGCCTGGCTCATTCAAAACCACGGGATCGAGGGCCGCCTTGAGCGGCTGGGTGGCGAAAACCTGAACTACCGCGTGGTGACGCCCGGTGGTGAACGCTATGTCTGCAAAGCAATGGAAAGGTCCACTGCCGAGGAAACCGCCGACCTGGAATTCAGCATGCTGGAACATGTCCGCGATACCGGTTTCGAGCTCGGGCTACCGTTCATTCTGCGCGATCGTGACGGCCGCATCGAGTCCCCGATCCGGCTCCCGCTGCCCGGCCGTCATCGGGCCAGGTTGCTGAGTTTCGTGGATGGTGAGCTGCTCGAGCACCGGGATGTACGAAACAGTGCTTTGTTCGCGGATGTCGGCCGCAGCCTGGCTGTGCTGGACAGCGCCCTGGCCGGATTTGATCATCCCGCCGCCTACCGGGGGCACCCGTGGGAACTGGCGCGCGCCGGCATGCACTGCGACAAGGCGGAATTGATTCGCGACCGGGGCCTGCGGGCCCTGGTGACCTGGGCCTTCGAACTGTGGGACGTGGCAGCGGATGAACTGCCGGAGCTGCCCTGCCAGGTCATTCACGGCGACGCAAACCCCGAGAACATCATCCTGGACGGCGAGCGCGTCGCAGGTTTCGTGGATTTTGGCGACGCCTGCTTCAACCCGCGCATTTGTGAAGTCGCCGTTTGCCTGGCTTACCTGATGATGGGACAGGAAGCGCCTCTTGCTGCGGCAGCCTCGATGCTGGGCGGCTACAGCGCAGAAATCGAGCTGTCGGGCGAGGAACTGGCGGTGCTTTTGCCCCTGGTCTGCGGCCGGCTCGCCGTAACGGTTTGCATGGCGACCTCGCGCCTGTCGGTGGACCCCGGACACCCGAACTGGTTCGTCAGCCTGGAACCCGCCATCGAACTGCTGGGCCGGCTTCACGAAGTCGGCTACTCAGCTTTAACGCCCGGCTAAAGCCCTGAGGGCAGAGGCGAATTGAGCGGTGCTATGATCACTGAATCGAACAGGCCTGAAATATATGAATGAAATACAGCAATTGCTGGCCTATCCGTTGATCACGACCGGGTCCGGCATGGTCATAACCTCAGGCCAGGTCCTGCTGACCGTCCTCGTCATCGTGCTGGGCCTTGGCGCCACCTGGTACCTGCAGCGCTGGCTGGGTCGCCAGCTATTGAAAGCGAAGGTCGACCCCAACGTCGCCCAGACGATCCAGCGTCTCGTTTTTTACAGTGTGCTCGTGGTGCTGTTCATCTCGGTTCTCGGCATGCTGCGTATTCCCGTGACCGCGCTGGCATTCATCAGCGGCGCGGTCGCCATCGGTGTGGGCTTCGGTGCCCAGAACATCATCAACAACCTGATCAGCGGCTGGATCCTGATGTCGGAGCGGCCGGTACGCATCGGGGATTTCGTCGAGATCGACGACCACCGCGGAACGGTGGAGAGCATCGGTAACCGCTCCACGCGCATTCGCCGTATCGACGGGGTTCACCTGCTGGTTCCCAACAGCCAGATGCTCGAACGGGTCGTGGTGAACTGGACGCTCATCGATCGCGATTTTCGAACGACGGTCCGTGTCGGGGTCGCTTATGGCTCGCCGGTGCGGCGGGTCGAGGAACTGTTGTACCAGGCCGCCAGGGAACAGGAAGACGTGCTGGAGACACCGAAACCCATCGTGGTGTTCGAGGACTTCGGCGACAACGCGCTCGTGTTCGACCTGTTTTTCTGGTGCCACGCGGGGGGTGAGCGGGAGTTGCGCGTCATTCGCAGCGATATCCGGTTCAGGATTGAACAATTGTTCACTGAAAATGGAATCACCATCGCCTTTCCCCAGCGCGACGTGCACCTTTTCACCAAGGCACCGATTGAATTTCGGAGGGTTGAGGAATGACGGCCGTGCTGGACTGGAAACACCTGGATTTTTCCGACCCCAAGGCGAAGCAGTGGATACGCAGCCGGGACTTTATTCCTGAACCCGTGGTGGAAGCGCTCCTGGAGGAGGAAAGCCGACCCCGGGCCGTTCATTTTGAACAGGGGGCCCTGGTCATTCTGCGGGGCGTGAACCTGAACCCGGGTTCATCGGTGGAAGACATGGTTTCCATTCGCATCTGGCTGGATAGCGAGCGGGTGGTCAGCACCAGCCGCCGTCAACTGCGCTCCGTGGTCGCACTGCAAAAGCAAATGGCGCAGGCGGGCGGCCAACTGACCCCGGGCGAGTTTCTCCTTTCGCTGGCGGCCCGGCTGGGTGACTACATGTCGGAAGCGATCGAGCAGATCGAAAACGACCTGGAGCAGGCGGAAGACAAGATCCAGGACTGTAAAACGATCGACCGCAACAGTCCGTTCAGCAGAATCAGGCGGCAGGTGGCGCGGATTCGCCGCTACGTGGCGCCGCAGCGCGAGGCGCTGGAGCATCTCTCGCGGTCGGGCCTGGCGCCGTTCCGCGCGGAAGACCTGCCCGGATTTCGCGAAGAAACCAACCGCCTGACACTGACGCTGGAAAACCTCGACCTGGTCCGTGAACGGGCCATGGTGGCGCAGGAGGAGTTCCTTTCTCTGCTGGCTCACGAACAGAACGCGCGCATGCTGCTGCTTTCCATCATCGCGGCCGTGTTTCTTCCCTTGTCCTTCCTGACCGGCCTGATGGGCATGAACGTCGCGGGCCTGCCGGGAACGGTAAGCCCGGCGGCGTTCTGGATCGTCAGCATGATCATGCTGACGATCGCGGCTGGAATTCTGGTGCTGCTCAGGCGCAGGGGCTGGCTCTAGGCCGGCCTGGCGCAGCGTGATGCACGCCGACCCGAAGCAGTGAGCAGACGGTGGTCTTCGTCGGCCTTGCGCTCGGTTTGATTCTCCTGGTCGGGGGCGGCATGCTCCTGGTCACGGGCGGTTCCAGGCTGGCGTCATGGCTCGGTGTTTCGCCGGTCGTGATCGGGCTGATCGTTCTGGGATTTGGAACCAGCGCCCCGGAGCTCGTCGTCAATGTCAGCGGCGCCATTCGGGGGGAATCGGGACTCGTTTTCGGCAACGTCATCGGTTCGAATATCGCCAATCTGGCACTCATCCTCGGCGTGTCGGCGATCGTCGGCAAGCTCGAGATCAGGGGCAGCCTGGTGCGCCGCGAAGTGACGCTGCTCCTGCTGGTTTCCTCGATCATCACCGTCATGGCGCTGGATAGTCCGCTGGAAGGCGCGGTGCCTGCCATCGGGCGGTCCGACGCGATCATCCTGTTCGTGTTGTTCGGTATTTTCATTTTCATGACAGCGCGCGATGCGGTGGCTGCTGCCCCCTCCGATCCACTGGTCACTGAAATTTCCGAAAACCCGATGATCGAGACGCGACCGTCGGCCCTTCCTGCCGGGCTGTCGGTTCTCGGCGGCCTCCTGCTGCTGTTTGCCGGCAGTGAGCTGACGATCCGTTCGGCCGTCTCACTGTCCGATTTGCTGGGCGTTTCCCCGACACTGGTCGGATTGTTCGTCGTTGCCTTGGGAACCAGCGTACCGGAACTCGTAACGTCGGTAATTGCGATCATCTACAAGGAGTCGGACCTGGCGGTGGGCAATGTCGTCGGTTCGAATTTGTTCAATTCCCTGGTCGTCCTGCCGGCCGGCGGGCTGATCGATCCGATCGTCATACCGAACGGCGGATTGTCGGACCTGGTGTTTTCCTGGCTACTGACCGCGGCACTGATTCCGATTTTCATTTTCGGGAAAGCCCGCCTCGGGCGCGGCACCGGTTCGCTGTTGCTGGGGGCGTACATCGTCTACGCCGGGCTGCGGTTTACGACAGGACCGGCTTAGATTGGCTGGAAAGCCAGGGACAAGGCCATGGCTAAATCATCTGCCCGGGTTGCGAGTCGCGGCGTTGCCGTATTCAGTTTTTTTCGCCGTTTTCGCGCACGACCTGGGCTCGCAGCTCGCGGACCTCGGCATGCAGGGCCTGCACCGCGTTCATCAGCTGCTCCCGCTCCTCGTGCGCCAGTCCTTCCGCTTCCTGTACCTGCTCGAGGTCGCGTTCGTGCACGGTTTGCATGGAGTTCACGATCAGCGCGATGAACAGGTTCAGTACCGCGAAACTGGTCACGATGACGAAGGGTACGAAAAACAGCCAGGCCTGGGGATGCTGTTCCATTACAGGCCGCACGATGCCCATTGACCAGCTTTCCAGGGTCATGATCTGGAACAGGCTGTACATGGACGAACCGATGCTGCCGAACCACTGCGGAAACGTGGCGCTGTAAAGCTGGGTCGCCATGACCGCCGCGACGTAGAAAACCAGCAGCAATACGGCAACGATCGACATCATGCCGGGCAGGGCGCCGAACAGCGCCCCGACCACGGTCCGCATCTGCGGTACGACCGAGAGGAGCCGCAGCACGCGCAAGACGCGCATCGCGCGCAGTACCGAGAACGCACCCGTGGCGGGGATCCACGAGATCGCCACGATGGTGAAATCGAAGACGTTCCAGCCGCCGGTGAAAAAGCGCGCGCGGTACACCCACAGGCGCAATGCAATCTCGACCGTGAATACGATCAGCGCCGCCCGGTCCAGGAAGTAAAGCAGCGGTCCGGCCGCCGCGACGGCCGGCGGCCAGGTCTCGAGCCCGAGGGTTGCGGCATTGAGCAGGATAACCGCGGTAATGACATAGCCGAACGCCCGCGACTCGACCAGCGAGCGCAGGCGTTCACGTCGCGGCGCTAAATTCGCCTCAAGAGGCAGAGGGTGCACGCCGCATGCCGAGGTGTGACAGGCGCAGGCGCCGGTTGCGGGTGCGGCGGACGCGGTGTCTGCGGTCCTGGGCTTTGCGCACGGCCCGCTGCGTCCGTCGTGCAGCGGAGGAAATAGCCGCGTACAGGTCATCCGAGGTCGCTTCGACGACGATCGGGTTCATGCCGGGCAAGCGGGCGTCCACGTGCACGGCCTTGTCGACGCCGCCTTTGTCCGGGCCGTTCAGATCCTTGAGGTAAACATCGATCCGTGAAAGGCCGCGATCGAAATCGGCCAGGGCCTGCTCAAAGCGGTGCCGCAGGTGCTTGCGAAGCGCTTCGGTCAGTTTGAATCCTTGTGCGCGAATAATCATGGTCATGGCGATCCTCCCGTTTCGATTGATGTTCACCCTCTATCCTACGGCCGGATTGAGTTCGAACAAGTCGATCTGTATTTAAGAAAGGATCGAAAATATCGAAGTTATGTCAGCGCTGGACCTATTCTGGCTGTGACAGCCGCTCCCGTGCCACATCGGTGATGCGCCGTACCGCCGGGTTGCGCACGATGCGTTCCGGCGAAATGGCATAGTAGGTCTCGCGCACGCGTTCCACCGGACCGATCGGCAACACGTGGTAGGTGCGGCGCAACTCGCGGTCGATGAAACTCGGTGCGGGGAAAATACCTGCGCCTGCTTCACCAAAGGCCTTGAGCAGGGCGCTGTCGTCGAACTCGGCGACAATGTTCGGCGCCACGCCGACCTCTTCGAACCAGGCGTCCAGGCCGCGGCGCAGGGCGCTTCCAGCGACCGGCAGCAGCATCGGCGCGCCGTCAAGCGAGGCCGGAAATTCCGGTATGAAACGGTTTGCCAGCTTTTCCAGACCGTAAAACGAAATCGGGCTCTCACCGAGCAGGTGATTGAATGCCTTCACGTTGAATCCCATTGGAATCGGGCGGTCGGAAAGCACCAGGTCGAGGCGGTGTACCGAGAGATCCGCCAGCAACGATTGCAGTTCACTTTCCTGGCATACCAGGCGCAGGGGCTGGTTGCCTTCCAGCCCGGTTCGCAGCACGCGGTAGGCAACCAGCTTGGGAATCGAGTTGACGATTCCGACCGAGAGCCGCCCCGTCGCTTCACCGTGATTGCCGCCGGCCCAAAGTGCGAGTTCGCCGCCTAGCGCAAATATGGCTTCTGCGTAGGTGTTGACCGTGTGACCGGTCTGGGTCAATGCGAGCCCACGGCCGGCGCGCTCGAACAACGGGGCCCCGACCGATTCCTCGAGCAGCTTGATCTGGCCGCTGATGGTTTGCGGTGTCAGGTGCAGGATTTCCGCGGCCTTGGCAACGCTGCCCTCGCGCGCGACGGTGTGGAAGTAGAGCAGGTGGTTGTAGTTCAGGTGTCTCATGGCCCTGTCCGATGCGGCAAAACATCGAAAATATCGAATGTTTACTGATGATAATTCGGTTCAGCTAAAAAGCAATGGTGCTTGCCGTGCGTGAGGGCCTCACTCGCTCAAAAGTGTGAAATCGTAGGCAAACGTATGCGTGTTGAACCGTACCTTCCAGCGGCCGGCCTCGACCGGGATGTTCATGCCGTCGAACTCGGCGACAGCCCGGGGAAACACGCTGGCGGGATCACCGCTGAAGGCGCGGTCGTTCATCAGGGGATCGACGTGCGCCCATGCGATGGGAGCGCCCCAGGATGTGCCCCAGGCCTGGTTGGCGACGAACTTGATAGAGCCTTCGTCGAGTTCGACTTCGGCGCTCCACCAGTCACTGCCTGCGCTTTCACGCCGCAGCGGCAACCCCTCGATCTCGGTCCAGCCAGTTGGTGTGGCATCCCCGACCAGGCTCAGTTCGCTGATATCCAGGCGCAGGTCCGGCAGCCGTTCCCTGATGGTTTCCCGGATGGCCC
>JASFSI010000004.1:0-16041 GCA_050114495.1 Lysobacterales bacterium
AATGGTCGCGCAGCAAGGCGGAATCCAAACGCAGCCGACCGGGGCCGAGACGGCTTCGCGACCGGCTGGCAGAAGCCGGCGGCATGCTGGATGGCGTTTACTACATCCCTCAATCCCTGATGACACAACGTACCCGTAACGAGGAAGCATTGGGGGAATTGCTGGACCGCTTCGGAACCGAGGCAAAAGACTGCTACCTGGTCAGCACGGACCGGGCGTTATTGGCAACCGCCAAGAAAATGCATGTTAATGCAGTTAAAATATCCGAAAAATCGGGATTAGTGGCAATCCTCGAGGATTTAACACAGACGCTGAACTGACAAAGCCGGGCACGAAAGCCGTGCCCGGGTGCCCGCATTCAAACGTCCAGGTTGGAAACATCCAGAGCGTATCGTTCGATGAATGCCCGCCGCGGTTCGACCTCGTCACCCATCAGCGTGGTAAAAATCTGGTCGGCTGCAACGGCGTCCTCGATCGTCACTTTCAGGAGGCGGCGGGTCTCCGGGTTGACCGTTGTTTCCCAAAGCTGGTCCGGGTTCATCTCACCCAGTCCCTTGAATCGCTGGATATTTCTGCCTTTGCGGCTTTCGTCCATCAGCCAGTCATAAGCCTCTCCAAAGGAAGCGACTTCCTGTGAAGATTTTCCGCGCATTACCGTTGCGCCTTCCCGTATGAGACCGTGCAGCGACCCGGCAAGCTTTCCGATCAGGCGGTATTCGGGAGCGTTGAAGAACTCGGCGTCTATTCGAACCCTGTTCGAGACCCCGTGCGTGATGCGCTCCAGCGTGATTTCATGCCCTTCCTCACCCGGCACGACGGAAAGCCGGTAGCGTACACTGGGCGGACACTTCCGATTCAGCGCCTGCTCCAGTTCTGTGCACCAGCGCGCCATCTCTGACTCCGGCCAGTCGAAAGAAAATGGTTCAGAATCAATAAGTTGATTCAAGAATAAAGGATCGTGGCGGCGCGAAAGGCGATCCACCGCCAGCTTGGCCGTCAGGTAATCTCGCATCAGCTGCTCCAGGGCCTCACTGCTCAGGGGCGGCGCATCCGGATCGTACACCAGCGATGCATTGTCCAGGGCGCGAGCCAGGAGATAATCATTCAGCTCCGCGTCATCTTTGAGGTAATGCTCCTGCTTGCCCTGCTTGATCTTGTACAGCGGAGGCTGGCCGATGTACACATGCCCTCGCTCGATCAGCTCCGGCATCTGGCGATAAAAGAATGTCAGCAACAACGTTCGAATGTGAGAGCCGTCCACATCCGCGTCGGTCATGATGATGATGCTGTGGTAGCGAAGCTTCTCTATATCAAACTCGTCCTTGCCGATACCGGTGCCCAGCGCAGTAATCAGCGTGCCCACCTCTGCAGAGGAAAGCATTTTGTCAAACCGCGCTTTCTCGACATTGAGGATCTTGCCTTTGAGCGGAAGGATGGCCTGGAAGCGGCGGTTTCTGCCCTGCTTTGCCGAACCGCCCGCGGAATCGCCCTCCACCAGGAACAACTCCGACAGCGCCGGGTCTTTTTCCTGGCAGTCCGCCAACTTGCCGGGCAGGCCGGCAATATCCAGAACCCCTTTACGCCGGGTCATTTCACGCGCTTTTCGCGCGGCTTCACGGGCCCGGGCCGCCTCCACCACCTTGGCCGTGATCGTTTTCGCCTCGGCCGGGTTTTCAAGCAGGAAATCACGCAAGCGGTCTGAGACCACCGACTCGACCACGGGTTTTACCTCGGACGAAACCAGCTTGTCCTTGGTCTGTGATGAAAATTTGGGGTCCGGAACCTTGACAGACAGAACGGCGATCAGGCCCTCACGGGCATCATCGCCGGTCGTGCCGACCTTGTCCCTCTTCTGACCGGATTCATCGATGTATTGATTGATCGTTCGGGTCAGAGCCGCGCGAAAACCCGACAGGTGGGCGCCGCCGTCTTTTTGAGGAATGTTATTGGTAAAGCAGAACACGGTTTCCTGGTAAGCGTCCGTCCACTGCATGGCGACCTCGACGACAATGTCATTGAGTTCGTCCGAGATGCTCATTACCGTGGGGTGGAGCGGATTCTTGTTCTGCCCCAGGTGCTCAACAAATGATTTTATTCCGCCTTTGTATTCAAAGACATCCGATTTCCCGGTGCGCTCGTCCCTGAGCAGGATACGCACACCCGAGTTAAGGAAACTGAGTTCCCTCAGGCGCTTGGCCAGGATGTCATAATGAAACTCCCTGTTGGTGAACACGTCCTTGCTGGGTAAAAATGTGATCTGCGTACCCGTCTCTTCGCTCTCACCGGTTTTCTTCAGTGGTTCTTCGGGTACACCCATGTGGTACACCTGGCGCCAGACGTGGCCATCCCGGCGAATTCGGATCTGGAGTTCTTCAGAAAGTGCGTTGACGACCGACACACCAACACCGTGCAGGCCGCCGGAAACCTTGTAGGAGTTGTCATCGAATTTACCGCCCGCATGCAAAACCGTCATGATCACTTCGGCGGCGGATACGCCCTCTTCCTTGTGAATGTCGACCGGTATCCCGCGACCGTTGTCGGAAACACTGACCGAGTTGTTGACATGAATTGTCACTTTAATTTCATCGCAATGGCCGGCCAGGGCTTCGTCGATCGAGTTGTCAACAACCTCGAATACCATGTGGTGCAACCCGGTGCCGTCATCGGTGTCTCCGATGTACATGCCTGGACGCTTGCGGACCGCATCCAGGCCCTTGAGTACCTTGATATTTTTGGAGTCGTATATGGTGTTGCTCATGCGGTCACCCTGCACCGTTCAACGAACGGCGCTGTATTGGATCATAAAAGGGTTCGGAAACTTTAGCTGAATATGGTTGCCGGACGTTTCGAACTCAAGGATTATACCAGTTCCGTTACACACCCCTGTTCCACGTGAAACAACGTGTGTGGTTTCTCGATTTCCGGTTTGACCGTACCGGTCAGCCAGGCCTGCAAACCGGTTGAAAGAAATTTTTCGAGCACGATGGCGAAATGCTGTTCGTCAAACTCCGACACCAGGTCATCCAGCAGCAATACCGGGTGTATTCCGTCTTCAAGCAACAATTCGCACTGCGCCAGCAACAGCGCCGCAGCAAACGCTTTCTGTTCACCGCGGGACAGAACCGCCCGCGCCGGCATCCCGTCACAAAGCAGCCGAAGATCGGCGCGGTGCGGACCGGCGTCCGTGAGGCCTTTTTCGATATCCCGGTCCCGACGCACCGTCAGCAACTCCAGGTAAGACGGGGCGTTCCAGCCCTCCTGGTACAAAATATCCACTTTTCGAACCCGGGTTTTCAGGTCGTTCAACAGTTCAGGCATCCTGTTCGCGACCCGGCGCGCATAGTTACGGCGGTAATCGGCGAGTTCGTCACCGTGTTCGGCCAACACCACGTCCAGGCTGTCCAGAACGGCGTTATCGGCGCGTTTGAGCGCGGAATTACGTTGCTTCAGTGCCCGTGAAAAACGTCTCCAGGCCTCGAGAAAGCCCTGTTCCACGTGAAACAAGCCCCAATCCACGAATTTTCTGCGGTTTTCCGGAGAGCCGCTGACCAGCAGGTGGCTGTCGGGAACCATAACGACCGTAGGTAAGACCCGTGAAAGGCGACTCAGCTGGGGTACATCTTCACCATCGAGTCGGGCCCGCCAGTGCGTGCCGGCCCGCTCGAGGCCAACCCGGTGGACCTCTCCCGCCTGGCCACGTAGCTCGGCGACGACACGGTAGGTCGGTCCATTGACGCCGGCGAGTTCGGAAGATTGCGTGGTCCGGAACGAACGCCCCCTGGAGAGCAGGGCGATGGACTCCAGAATGCTGGTTTTACCGGCGCCGTTGACGCCCCACAGGTAATTGAGCGAGGGGTGTGGTCGGACATCAACCTCCTCCAGGTTTCTGAGGTTCCAGACCTTGAGGCTTGAAATGACCACGTTTACGGCGCCCTGACTACAATGCGCCCATCGAGCGACGAATGTAAACGATCAGAGTTTCAGCGGCATCACGACATGCCGATCGTTGCCGCCGCTTTCCGCGCTGATCAGGCAACTGCTGTTTGCATCCTTGAGCTCTATGCGGATGGTCTCGGCATCAACGGCCTTGAGTGCGTCGAGCAGGTAGGTGACATTGAACCCAATGGCCAACTGATCAAAATTGAGTGTCGCCTCGAGCTCTTCCACCGCTTCTTCCTGCTGCGGATTGTGCGCAATGATCTTGACCTTTCCGTCAGATGCTTCCAGCCGCACACCCTTGTACTTTTCATTGGAAAGAATCGACGCCCTTTCCAGCGCCCGGGTAAAAACACTCCGGTCAATCAATATGTGGCTGTCCGTTCCCTGCGGAATGACCGCCCGGTACTCCGGAAAACGACCGTCGATCAGTTTCGACGTGAATACGGTTGAACCCTTGACCAGCCGTATGTGGTTTTTACCCAGGGCCAGCTCCACGATGTTCTTGCTGTCTGCGAGCATCCGCGACAGTTCGAGCACGCCCTTGCGCGGAACGATCAGTTGACGTGGTTCCGCCACACCGATTTCACCGTCCATGTCGCAAATGGCCAGCCTGTGTCCATCGGTTGCGACCGTGCTGAGCGTATTGTCATGAAAATCAAACAGCAGACCGTTGAGGTAATAGCGAACGTCCTGGTTGGCCATGGCAAAGGCTGTTTTATCAAGAAGCATTTTTAATGTATCTTCTTGAATTTTAATTATTTCTAGTGTTTCGAACTGGTCGGTAGCCGGAAATTCGGTTGCCGGCAACGTTGCCAGCGTGTAACGGCCCTTTCCTGAAACCAGCGTCAGCTTGTCTCCCTCCGGAACCGCGGTCACTTCCACGCCTTCAGGCAACATTCGAACGATATCCACCAGTTTTCGGGCCGGCACGGTGGTTTCCCCTTCGGACTCGACGTTGGCGCTCACGGTCGTTATCAGTTCGACTTCCATGTCCGTGCCGGTGACCGAAAGCCTGCCGTCCCGCGCCGTAATCAGGAAGTTGGCAAGCACCGGCAGGGTTTGCCGTCGCTCCACGACACCCACGACCTGCGTGATGGGTTGAAGAAGCAGTTCACTCTGTATGCTGAATTTCATGGCTCTTTCCTTTGCCTTACTGTTTTTTATACTTATTTAAAAAACAATAGTAATAATAAGCCCTGTGGATATCGCAATAACTCGTTTTTTCTTTTTTGTATCAACTGCCTGCCTGTCTTGAAAGCCGGGACAACCAGGCTGCGGGACTGTTGGCTTCCTGTGGATAAATGGTACCGCTTTTCATTGCATCAAGTTGTCCACAGGATGTTACGGTGATTTGCGGTGCATTATCCAGTCACTTGTTCTCAGGCGGTCAGTTTTCTCACCAATTTTGCCCGGTCTTCCCTGATCCGACCGTCAGTTTCGCATAACTCCTCGATTTTACGACAGGCGTGGAGGACGGTGGTGTGGTCCCGGCCGCCAAAGGCATCGCCGATCTCCGGCAAGCTGTGGTCCGTCAGTTCTTTGCTCAGAGCCATGGCCATCTGCCGCGGCCGGGCGATGGAGCGGGTGCGCCGCCGTGACAGCAGGTCCGAGACTCGAAGCTTGTAGTAGTCGCACACTTCTTTCTGGATGTTTTCGATCGTGATCAAGCGGTCGTGCACCAGCAGCAGGTCTCGCAGCACTTCCTGCGCGTAGGAAACGGTGATGTCCTGGCCGGTGAAGCGTGCGTTGGCAAACAGCGTGTTGAGCGCACCCTCAAGATCACGCACGTTGGAGCGTATGCGTTTTGCAATCAGGAACGCGACGTCCTCATGGAGCTCTCCGCCCCGTTCCTGCGCCTTGTTCAGCAGGATGGCTACGCGTGTCTCAAAATCGGGCGGCTCAATGGAAACCGTCAAACCCCAACCAAAGCGCGAGCGAAGACGAGCCGAAATCCCGTCGAGCTCTTTCGGATAACGATCACAGGTCAGGATAATCTGCTGCTGGCTGTCGAGAAGGGCGTTGAAGGTATGGAAAAATTCTTCCTGCGTGCGGTCCTTGCCGGAAAAAAACTGGATATCGTCGATCAGGAGCGCGCCCGCGTTGCGGTACAGCTGTTTGAACGACTCGATGGTATCGGAGCGCAGGGCCTTGATCATTTCGCTGACGAAATGTTCGGAATGCAGGTAAATAACCCGCGATTCGTCGATTTGCTCATGAATCAGGTTGCCCGCCGCGTGAAGCAAGTGCGTTTTGCCCAGACCGGTGCCGCCATAAAAAAGCAAGGGGTTGTAGACGGCCCCCGGTTTGCGTGCCACCTGCTGTGCGGCCGCGAAAGCCAGTTCATTGGACTTACCCTGGACGAAATTATCGAAACGGTAACGTCTGTCGAGTCCGGTCTTGAGGGGGGTTCGGCTGATGGGTATTTTCGCTGGCCGGCTGTCTTTGTCCTGCGACCGGCTGACGTCCACGATCACGGACTCGCGCGGTGCCTGAAGGTGTTCGAATATGTCCCGAATGCGCTCGAGGTAATGGGTCGAAATGTAGTCGCGAACATACTCATTGGGTGACAGCAGGACGGTGCGGTCTTTTCCCGTTTTTACCTGCAGCGGGCGGATCCACGTGTTGAAGTCGTCCGCAGGAAGTTCGCGCTCCAGGTATTCAGTACAGGTTTTCCAGTAATTTTGTGCCATCTCGGGAATGCATGCGGATCAGCGGGCTTCACGTTTTGCAGGGATTCCGCAGATCCCCTGCACTTAAGTCTAACCCGCTGTGGATAACTTGGCCACACGAAAAAACCGCCTTGCTCACCTTGTTTGAGCATAAAAACAAGGTTATCATTGTCCTCTTTTGTCGGCCCGATCTGCGCGGAGAACCGTGCGGCCGTGCTTAACCCTGAATTGCAAGGAAAACTATCATGAAGCGTACATTTCAGCCCAGCCGCCTGAAACGCGCGCGTCGCCACGGATTCCGTGCACGCATGTCAACCCGTGCCGGCCGCGCCATCATCAAAGCGCGTCGCGCCAAGGGCAGGAAGCGCCTGTCTGCCTGATTTCAGCCTGACCGGCCGTCGCTTCCGGCGAGGCCGGTTTGTTGCGCAGGACCTGCACATCCATGGGCGCCCCTGACACGCACGGCGGGCAAGTCACCTTTCCCCGTTCGGCGCGACTCACGACTCCAACCGACTTTTCGCGGGTATTCCAACGGAACGCCGTTTCCGCCGACCGCTACTTTCGCGTCCTGGCGCGTCCCGGCGCAAGTGACGGCCGCCGCCTGGGCATGGCGGTTTCGCGCAAGGTCGACAAGCGGGCCGTTGTTCGCAACCGGATCAAGCGGGTTGTCAGGGAAAGCTTCAGACAGTACCGTTCGAACCCGGGAATGACCCTTGATATCGTGGTCTTGGCTCGTGGCGATTCGGCCACCATATGCAAAACACAGCTGTTTCAGTCGCTGGAGCGGCATTGGCGCGAAATCGAGCGAAAGGCAGAGCGGCGCTTTATGAAAACATCACCCCCTGAAGGACGGGACCAATGGGAAATTTGAGACCGGTACTGATCATGGCGCTCGTGTTCCTGGGCTACATGATCTGGATTGAATGGCAAAAAGACTACGGTCCGCAGCCCCGCCAGGAATCATCGATGCAGCAGTCGTCGCCGGCCCAGGACAGCGTTCCGGACGTACCCGACTTCTCTACGGTCAGCACCACCGAGGCTCCCGACCTGCCCAGTATCAGCACGGAACCCGAAACCACGGGAGCAGAGTCCGAGCCGGACCAGGACAGCCGCTGGATCGAGGTTTCTACCGATGTGCTGGACGTTAAAATCGATCCCGTCGGCGGCACGGTCGTGTCTGCTGTGCTGCGCCGGTACCCGGTCGAACTCGACAAACCCGACACCAAGGTCGAACTTTTGCGCGCAAGCGGGCCACAGCGCTTTATCGCTCAATCGGGCTTGCTCTCCAAAAACGAGGCGCCGAACCATACCAGTCCCTACCTTGCTTCCGGTTTCAGCTACGAGACGGACGAGAACGGAGAGACGCTGCGGGTTCCGCTTAGCTGGGAGGGTGCTGAGGGCGTCCGGGTGACCAAGACCTTCACGTTCGAACCCGGCAGTTACGAGATTCTCGTCCAGCACCGCGTCGAGAATACCGGCACCGAGGCCTGGAACGGCAGCGTATACGAGCAGCTTCAACAATCGGTGCCGGGTGACCTGGAAAAGGGTGGATTCAACAACCCCGGCCGCTACAGTTTCTTTGGCGTCGGTTTTTACAACCCGGAAGACAAATTCCAGAAAATTGATTTTGAAGACATCGGAGACGATCCCTACCGTGTCACGTCGCGCGAAGGCTGGCTGGCCATGATCCAGCACTATTTCTTCAGCGCATGGATTCCGGAGCCCACCGAAGAAGTCTCTTATTCGACCCAGGCCCTGGTTACCGACGGCTGGCCGCGATACATAGCACGCGGCGTGTCTGCTGCGCGCGTCGTGCAGCCGGGCGCCAGCGAAACTTTTTCCAGCACGCTCTACATCGGTCCCAAGCTGCAGGATAATTTGCCGAACATAGCGACCGGCCTTGAACACACGGTCAACTACGGCATTTTCACGGTTTTTTCCAAGCCGCTCTTCTGGCTGCTCGAAAAAATTCATAACTTCGTCGGCAACTGGGGCTGGGCCATCGTGATCCTGACGATTCTGATCAAGGCCGCCTTCTTCAAGCTGACCGAAGCCCAGTACCGTTCGACCGCGCGCATGCGCAAACTGCAGCCTCGAATCGAGCAGCTCAAGGAGCGTTACGGCGACGACCGCCAGCGCATGAGCCAGGCCATGATGGAGCTGTACAAGAAAGAAAAGGTCAACCCACTGGGCGGCTGTTTGCCGATACTCGTGCAGATTCCGATTTTCATTGCGCTGTACTGGGTGCTGCTGGAGTCGGTCGAACTGCGCCAGGCGCCGTTCATCCTGTGGATCGACAACCTTTCGCAGAAAGATCCGTACTTCATCCTGCCGTTGCTGAACGCGGTCTTCATGTTTGCCACCCAGCGGCTGACGCCCATGGTGGGCATGGACCCGATGCAGCAGAAGATCATGCAGTCCATGCCGATCATATTCTCGATCATGTTTGCATTTTTCCCGGCGGGACTGGTGCTCTACTGGGCAACGAACGCCGGACTGTCGCTCGCGCAGCAGTACTACATCACGCGGAAAATCGCCGCGTCGGACTAGGGCCTGGTGACCGGGCGACAGCAAAAGGCAGGGCAGGCCACCGATACGATCTGTGCGGTGGCGACCCCTCCCGGGATGGGTGGTGTCGGCATCGTTCGTGTATCGGGCCCGGCCGTGCCGGAAATCAGCCGCGCCGTAACCGGTCGGTTGCCGGCGCCGCGGCAAGCGGACCTCGTGCATTTCAGGGACGAAAGCGGTTCGATCATCGATTCCGGCCTGGTTCTGTTTTTTCCCGCGCCGCACTCCTTTACCGGTGAAGATGTTCTGGAGCTTCAGGGTCACGGCGGCCAATACGTGCTCCAGCGCGTGATGCAGCGAATCCTCGCGCTTGGCGCACGCCCGGCCCGGCCCGGGGAATTTTCCGAACGCGCCTTTCTGAACGACAAGATCGACCTGGTCCAGGCCGAGGCGATCGCCGACCTGGTGCAGTCGGGAACGGACGCCGCCGCGCGCGCAGCGCAGCGCAGTCTGCAGGGTGATTTCTCACGTCAGGTTGACGACCTGCAGGAAGTGCTCACCGGCTTGCGCGTATTCGTCGAGGCCGCGATCGACTTTCCGGACGAAGAAATCGACTTTCTGGCTGAAAGCGATATCGTCGAACGTACGCGGGCAGCGGAGCGAAAACTGCATGATATCCTCGCCGCCGCGCGCCAGGGCCGCCTGCTGCGCGATGGCATCGTACTGGCCATCATCGGTCGGCCCAACGCCGGAAAATCCAGCCTGCTGAACGCGCTTGCCGGCATGGACCGGGCCATTGTCACCGAGATTCCCGGCACCACCCGGGACGTCCTGCGTGAATCCATCGACCTGGATGGAATTCCGGTACACGTCGCCGACACGGCCGGCATTCGTGAGACCGAAGACCGGGTCGAGGCCGAGGGTGTTCGGCGCGCCCGCGCCGCCCTCGAGACCGCCGACATCGTGTTGCTGGTGGAGGACGCCAGCCAGCAAAACGACGTGCCGGATCGGCTGGCAGAAGAACTGCCGCCGCACGCCGTCGGTATTCGAGTCGCGAACAAAATCGACCTGCTCGATACCAGCACGATCGCTCACCCGGAGCAGGATGACTGCGTAGCGATTTCGGCAAAGACCGGCAAGGGCCTGGACAGCCTGAGAATGAAAATCCGCGAAGCCGTGGGAGCGGCCGAAGGCAGCGAGGGCAGTTTTTCGGCGCGGCAACGGCATGTCGATGCCCTGAAGCGCGCGGCTCGCCACATTGAAACGGGCTGCCGGGTCATGGCGGAAACCGGCTCGGGCGAGTTGTTGGCCGAAGAGTTGCGCCTGGCGCAAAAGGCCTTGGGCGAAATCACCGGCGAAACGCTGCCGGATGACTTGCTGGGAGAAATTTTCTCCAGTTTCTGTATCGGAAAGTGAAACGGGCGGTATTCGTTCAGGTCTTGCAGTAGTAATCGTGCAGCAGTTCGATAATGCTCATCGCGGCTGATTCCTCCAGCCGGTAGTAGATGGTCTGGCTTTCTCTTCGAGTACAGACCAGGCCCTGGTCCCTGAGCACCGCGAGGTGCTGCGACAGGGCGGACTGGCTCAGCTGGATACGCTGATTGAGTTGCCCGACAGAAATTTCGCCCTCGGCCAGCACGCACATGATCATCAGGCGGCTCTCGTTGGCAAGCCCCTTCAGCAAGCTCACCGCATCGGTGGCGTTGCGTTTCATGGAATCGTAGTCAAGCAACGGGCCAGCCGACGCTTTGGCGGATATGTTCATGCAAGCGATTGTATTTGCAATGTATCTAAATTACAAATACCTTAAGGGCGGAAAAGTAGCGAATAAATCGGGAGAAATTGTGATGAGCACCATCGTCGTTCTGGGTGGGGGCATCGGCGGCCTCTCGGCTGCATTTGAACTCAAGGACGAAGTGCGCGATAGGCACGAGATCATCCTCGTGTCCGACCAGGAGCACTTCGAATTCACACCGTCCAACCCCTGGGTAGCCGTTCGCTGGCGCAAGCCGGAGTCGATTCGCATCGACCTGAACACACTCATGCCAAAGCATGGAATCCGCTTTGTCTGCAACCCGGTCAAAAAAGTGCAGCCGGAGAGCAAGTCACTGCTGCTGGCGGATGATGAAACACTTTCCTACGATTACCTGGTCATTGCCAGTGGTCCGAAGCTGGCGTTCGACGAGGTGCCCGGATTGGGTCCGCACGGCGGTTTCACCGGTTCGGTCTGCAAGACAGACCATGCCAGCCAGATGTCCGAAGCCTTCGAAACCTTTTGTGAAGATCCCGGCCCGATCGTGGTGGGGGCGGCGCAAGGCGCTTCCTGCTACGGCCCCGCCTACGAGTACACGTTCATCGTCGAGACGGAACTGCGCCGGCGCAAGCTGCGTGACCGCGTTCCGATTACCTACGTTTCACCGGAACCCTACATCGGTCATCTCGGGTTGGATGGCGTCGGGGACACCAAGGGCTTGCTGGAATCCGAGATGCGGAACCGTCACGTCAAGTGGCATACCAACAGCCGCATCGATTCGGTCGAAGACGGCCTGATGAAAATCACGGAAGTGAATGACGACGGCAGCGACAAGGCCAGCCACGAGCTGCCCTTCAAGCATTCCATGATACTGCCTGCTTTTACCGGTATCGATGCGGTCATGGGCGTCGAGGGGCTGTCGAATCCGCGCGGGTTCATCATCGTGGACGAGCATCAGCGCAACCCCACCTATCCCGAAATTTTCGCGGTTGGAGTGTGTGTTGCGATCCCGCCGGTTGCTCCGACACCCCTGCCGGTTGGCGTGCCCAAGACCGGCTACATGATCGAGTCCATGGTCACCGCGACGGTGCAGAACCTGGCCGAGATCATGGCCGGAAAAGAACCGACCCACCACGCGACGTGGAACGCTTTCTGCCTGGCTGATTTCGGTGACCGCGGCGTGGCGTTCATCGCCCTGCCCCAGATTCCCCCGCGGAATACCAACTGGTCCGGTTCCGGCAAATGGGTGCACTGGGCCAAGATTGGTTTTGAACAGTACTATCTGCGCAAGATCAGGAAAGGCAGCGTCGAGCCGTATTACGAGAAGCTGTCGATGAAGTTGTTGGGCGTCCAGAAACTTCGAGGCAAGGCCTGAGACCGACCCCGGGCTTGCGGGATAACAGACCGGGCCGATGATATCGGCCCGGCTTGTTCAATGGCGGTTACTGCGCCTGCGCGGCCGCTTCCGGATCAGATAACTCTTCGAACTTCTTCATCGCGTCACGGTAACCGCCCACGTTGACGACGTTGGTGAAGCCGGCCTGTTCCAGCGCTTTTTTCGCCTTGCCTGAGCGGTTGCCGCTGCGGCAGTAGAGGTACAGCGTGGCATCCGGGTCGGTGGTGACCTCCGCGATTCGCTGCGTGATTTCCGTGTGGGGAATGTTGACCGCCTCACTGACGTGACCGCTGCGGTATTCATTGGGACTTCTCACATCCACCCAGTGGGCGTCGCCGGACCACGCGGAAAGGGAAACCAACAGCAATACGATCAGGGTTGCTGTTCTCAAGGCGTGTTTGCTCATACTGAATCTCCGTTCATTTATTCCAGGTCAAAAACAAACCACTCCTCGCAATGACCATGATCGCACGAATAAATTCAAGATGCTTCACGGTCAGGGTTTTGCAACGAGTGCCTCCAGTGCGTCTTCGATCGCGCCGGGAGAGGACATCAGTTGTGTGAAGCCGTGATCGCCCATCATGCTCAGGTCCGGAAAATGCACGGCCATCCTGAAGCGCATGTGCAGCGCTTCGACGTTCTTTCCGTTGACCAGGATTTCGTAGGGGAAATAAGCGGTCTTGCCGTGGCCCTCGAAATCCACGATCGACATCTGGAATGACTCGTCGATGTCTTTCTCGTCTTCGCTGTTCCCGGTCGCTTTCATGGCAACGCCAAATACGGCCTGGTCCTTGCCCGGGATGTCGATCCGGTAGACTTGTGTCAGCGCGTCACCCTCGACCGCCAGGCCGGCCTCCACTGCGGCCGTTGCGTCTTCGAAGCTGGCAAATTCGCCCAGTTCCGAAGGATCGTCGAACTTCTGCATCATGGGCATATAGTTGTATTTATTAAGTTTTTTCGCCTTTAACCCCTTTTTCGAGCCGAAAGTCTCCATGCTGCCAAGGGCTTCCTTGAGGGCGGAATAGACGGGTGACATGTCTGATTCCAGGCGGTAAGCATATTGGATATAAACCGGGTTGACGTAGGCGACCTCGGTGCCGTCATCACGCTCGGTGATGCTGATGCGCTGCCCGGCAGCGTAGCCGCCCCGTTCCGATTGCGCGGCGATTTCTTTCAGGGCATCGCTGGTTGCCACGATGACCACGGAGTTTTCCAGCGGCTGGTAGTGTCCGGCAATCGTGAAGCCGTTGTCCTCAAGAGCGACAACCGTTGCTTCGAAGCGGTCCGCGAGAGAGGCCTCGCTGACAGAAGCGAGAACGAAAGGTTTGTAGCGTGTATCGTCCGCGGCGAGCGAGCCGAACAGGGTAAGTGATATCAGAAGAACCAGGATACGGGTAATTTTCATGACGTGCTCCGAAGGTCTGTATTTTCGTGGCGGTATCTGCCCGTCGGTGTTTCCTTGCTTCGCTAAAGTCCCGGTTTGGGGTTTTTAGATGATTTGGGTCGCAAGCGATTCCCCGCGGTTGTGTGATTATATGACAAGGCCGGGTGCGAAAGGCTCGCGGCCGTCAATCGAATATCAATACCGGCAGCGGAGACGCTCGATGACCAAGGAAATCGACGCGCGCCGAATGGCGGATGCGGCACAACGAGCCAGCGAGCTCATGAAAACGCTCGGTCACAAAGACCGTCTCATGGTGCTCTGTCACCTGGCTTCCGGTGAAAAATCCGTCGGTGAACTTGCCCGGCTGCTGGATATTCCTCAGTCACCGCTTTCCCAGCACCTGGCCCGCATGCGAAAAGAACAACTGGTGACGACCCGCCGCGACGCGCAGACCATCTACTACGCGATCGCCAGCCGCGAAGCGGCCGAACTCATGGGCCTGATGTACGAGCTGTATTGCGATCATTGAGGTCCGGTTTTTAACCCTGGAAAGGCCTATCAGGCGATTTTTTTCGCAAAAAATGGCGATTTATCCCGAATCGTTTGATCCCGACTGAGCACGGAACGTTAATTTGTCTTAATATAAGCTGAATTTTTTGGGCACAGTTTACGGAGAATATTAATGAAGCACCCAATGAAATGGCTGGCCGTCGCCACGGCAGGCCTCCTGATGACCGGAAACGCGTTCGCGACGAACGGTTACTTCACGCATGGAACCGGCGCCAAGAACAAGGCGATGGCCGGATCTGGTATCGCGCTGCCGGAAGACGCAATCGACGTCACCAACAACCCCGCGGTTGCTCCTTTTGTCGGTGACCAGCTGGTCATCGGTGCGGCGCTGTTCAGCCCGATCCGCAAATACCAGACGTCTTCCAGCCTGCTGAACGGCCAGATGGGCGCGTTCACGATCGGCCCCAACCGCATCGAGAGTGACAGCAACTACTTCGTCATTCCGCACATCGCCAAGACCTGGCAGATGGATGACGGTTCGGCCTGGGCGGTTTCGTTCTACGGCCGCGGCGGCATGAACACGAACTGGAAAGGCGGTACCGCGACCTTCGATCCGGACGGCGCGATGGGTCCGGCGCCGGTGATGACCTTTGACGGCACTTACGGCGACGCTGCTTTCGGCAGCAAAGGAAACGCCGGCGTTAACCTGAGCCAGGCCTTCCTGGACCTGACCTGGGCCAAGCAGTTCAATCCGAATTTCTCCCTGGGCGTGTCGGCGGTATTGGTCGCCCAGATGTTCGAAGCGGACGGCGTGCGAACGTTCTCACCCTACACGAAGACATTCGCCCAGAGCGGCGGCACGATGATGCCGGACAGCCTGTCCAACAACGGTACGGACTGGTCGTACGGCTACGGCGCCAAAATCGGCATGCATTTCCCCTTCAACGACAAGGTCAGTCTCGGCGTGATGTACCAGACCGAGATCAACATGACCAAATTCGACGATTACTCGGACCTGTTCGCCGGCAAGGGCGGTTTCGACATTCCGGCGGACCTTAAGGTCGGAGTCACCGTCAAGCCGAGCGAAACGCTGGCGTTCAATTTTGACATCGAGCACATCTGGTATTCCGACATCGGCTCGGTCGGCAACCCGATCGCCAACATCTTCGCCTGCCCGACGGCCGGTTTCGGCGGCACCGACCTCGAAAGCTGCCTGGGCGGCAAGCGCGGCGCGGGATTCGGCTGGGACGACATGACCGTCTACAAGGTCGGCATGAGGTGGACCAACAACGAGGACTGGACCTGGCGTCTCGGTTACAGCTACGGCGAGCAGCCCATCCCGAACAGCGAGATGACCTTCAACATCCTGGCCCCGGCCGTCATGGAACACCACATCACGGCCGGCTTCACGCTGGAACGCACCAAGGGACGCGAATTCAGCATGGCTTTCATGTACGCGCCCAATGTTGACATGACCGGACCGCAGAACTTCGATCCGACCCAGAGTGTCACTTTTGAAATGTACCAGTGGGAAGTCGAGGCGAGCTACAGCTGGCGCTTCTGATACCCCGCGGGCAGGCACAAAAAAACGGCCGGCATTCGCTGGCCGTTTTTTTATGATCGATCTGTTTAAGACTTGCGGATCAGGAAGGTGTAAACATCGCCGTCCTGGCTGTGCTCAACCAGTTCGTTGCCGGTCGTGCGGGAAAAAGCCTGGAAGTCCGCTACCGAGCCGGGGTCGGTCGAGAGCACTTCAAGCGTCTGTCCTGCGGACAGGTCCTTCAGCGCCTTCTTTGCCTTCAGGATGGGGAGCGGGCAGTTCAGCCCTTTTGCGTCGAGTACTTTGTCAGCCATGGTGCTTTCCTTTAAGTTGATGAATTCC
>JASFSI010000005.1:0-15937 GCA_050114495.1 Lysobacterales bacterium
AAAGACTTCGAAGAAAAATGGAAGGGAGAGGAGCGGCTCATCGTCACTCGCCCGGACGGGCAGGGCGGACCCGGTGATGTCGGTATCTGGTTTGACGGCAGGGAAGTGGTCGCGCGCCTGGATGAGATCGATGGCTTCGAGTCGATTGAAATCCTCGATGTGGAAGCCTGTGTTGCTGGCAGTGAAGGCTGCGTCTTGGCCGATGGAATCGAAGCCGTCCAGGTTGGCAGCTTCACGACCTTTACCGCAGGGCCGTTGCCTGCGCTGCTGTACCTTTATGACGTCGACGCGCGCCTGGTGGGATACGAGATCCGAGAGTGCAACCTGGAGCAGTTGCCTGATTGTTATCGAACGGTTTACTCAGGCATCAAGGACCGCTCCAGGACGTTACATTACGTCGATTCGGCAGACTGAGGATCGTGCCGTGGCCTGAACCGGCTGCAGAAAAACGCAGCGCCGAAAAGTACAACCGGCGCTGCCCCGGTTCGAGCTCTGGACCGGCCGGGTAATTGCGAGCCGTTCTTCCTGGATTCTGACATTTTCAACCCGGAGTGGCCGCGTGCGCGGCTGCTCCGGCTGAGCCTGTTTCACCCGCCTCTGTAATCGCCTCAGATACTCGATTTGCGCTCCGATTACGGGCTTTCCCCTATTGATTCGTGCAAATACATGATTTTTTTTGGCGCGATTGAAAAGGAATTGACCTAGGTTAGTTTATTAGCACTTCGCTATATTTAAAGTGCGAAACGGCGGGTTGCGCCGGTCGCGCAACCTCCTGCTAAAAAACGGAGTGAGCGAGCGTGAGCAAAGCGGCGAATTCAGTCGATATCCAGGAAGTACCGGAACACACGGTAGAAATCATCACCAACTCGGGCGAGGGCGCGCAGAAATGCGCGCAGATTTTCGGCCAGACCTGCGCCAAGATGGGCAACGGGGTCTGGACCGTGGAGATCATTCCCGCCGAGATCGAACCACCGCACCACACGGTGACGAGCACCTCGGGAAACATCATTCGCTTCGGCAAGGACAAGATCACCAACTGGGGTGATCAGTCCAAGCTGGCCATCGCCTTCAACGACCAGGTTTTGCTGTCCCGTCACCGCCTCGATTCCATGCGTGACGACTGCATCATCCTGCTGGAGGCCGCCTGGGAAAAAAGCGAGGACGAGGAACTTCGCCGCATGTACGACGAGGCGATGGAGGAAATGTCCTCGAAGAACTACAGGTTCATCCTGGTGCCCTACGAGGAAGAAGCGCTCAAGATCGTCGACAACCCCAACCACGGCAAGAACATGTTCGCGCTCGGCATTCTCGCCGAGATCTACGGCCGCGACCTCTCCATCATCGAGAAACAGATCGCCAATATCTTCCGTTTCAAGCCGCAGAAAATTACCGACAACAACATCAAGCTGGTGGAATCGGGCATCGCCTGGGCCAGGGAAAACCTGGATTTCCGCTTTCACATTCCCTCGGTGCCTTTTGACGAGCAGCGCATCGTGATGAACGGCAACCAGGCTTCGGCGCTGGGCGCCGTTGCCGCGGGTTTCGAATTGTGCGCGATGTACCCGATCACGCCGGCGACGTCGGTTTCGCACGAACTGGCGGAAATCATCGAGAGCTACGGCGGTTTCATTCACCAGTCCGAGGACGAGATCGCCGCGGCGGGCGTTGCAATCGGCGCCTCTTACGCCGGCAAGACCGCGCTGACCGTGACCTCGGGTCCCGGCATGGCACTGAAGACCGAGTTCCTGGCGCTGGCCATCATGATCGAGGTGCCGCTGGTGGTGCTCGATGTGCAGCGCGGCGGTCCGTCAACCGGCCTGCCGACCAAGGTGGAGCAGTCGGACCTGCTGTCATCGATATACGGTCAGCCCGGCGACGCACCCCGCGTGGTCCTGGCGCCGAGGACCATCGAGGAGTGTTTTCACGCGATGGTCACCGCACGGCGCATCGCGGAAACGTTCCGCATGGTCGTTATCGTGCTGACCGACGCCAACCTGGCCACCGGCGTACAGCAGTTCACACGCCCGGAACTGGACGTGCGCTGGCAGCAGGGGTCCATCGACCAGGCGCCGGTTCCGGAAGGCCTGCGCCCCTACGAGTGGGACCCCGAGACGGGGCTGTCCAAGCGCGTCATTCCCGGCATGAAGAACGGTCAGCACACCGTCACGGGCCTGGCGCACGACGAGGAGAGCCTGGTTTCCTACCACCCGTCCAGCAATGAGCGCGGCATGCGCATGCGCTCGCGCAAACTGGCCGTGTTCCAGTCCACGCTGACACCGCCCGAAATCTACGGCGACGAAGAAGGCGACCTGCTGGTGGTCGGCTGGGGATCCACCCAGGGTGCTATCGTCGACGCGGTCGATCGCGCCCGCGCCGAAGGCCGCAAGGTTTCGACCATCCAGCTGACCTTCCTGTCTCCGCTGGAACCCGGTTTGAAGGAAATCCTGAACCGCTTCGACAAGGTCATGACGGTGGAGATCAATTACTCCGACACACCGGGTGACCCGTACATCAACGAAGACACGCGCCGCTACGGCCAACTGGCCTGGCTGCTGCGTGCCCACACGCTGGTGGACGTGGACTGCTGGACCAGCTGTCCCGGCCAGCCGCTGCGCCCGCGTGACATCTACAACAACATGATCGCCCAGCTCGAATCGACTGAAGAAGGAGTGGCCGCATGAGCAGTATTGCCCTATCACTGCTGGACCTCGAAGCCGACAGCACCGTCTGCCTGCAGGCGGACGATTACCAGAAACGACCCGGCAAGTGGTGCGCCGGCTGCGGTGACTTCGGTGCACTGAACGCCGTCAAGCGCCTGCTGGCCAAGGAGCAACTGCAGCCCGAAAAGACCGTTTTCGTATCGGGCATCGGCTGCTCCAGCCGTTTTCCGCATTACGTCAACACCTACGGCTTTCACGGTATCCACGGCCGTGCCCTGCCGGTGGCCACGGGTATCAAGATCACCCGTCCCGAACTGGACGTGTTCGTGACCATGGGCGACGGCGACTGCACCTCGATCGGCGCCGGGCACTGGATCCATGCCGTGCGTTACAACTGCAACATGGTCGTGCTGATGCTGGACAACAACATCTACGGCCTGACCAAGAACCAGACCTCGCCGACCACGCCGCAGGGCTACAAGTCGATGACGTCGCCGAAGGGCGCGGTATTGCCGGCGCTGGACCCGCTGCAGGCCACGCTGGGCGTTTCCAACGCGTCCTTCGTCGCGCAGACCGCCGACTGGGTGCCGGCCCACATGTTCGCCACCATGCAGGCCGCCTACGAACACCCCGGTTTTTCGTTCGTGCGCATCCTGCAACGCTGTCCGAAGTTCACCCCGGACGTCTACCTGGAGGCGGTGCAGAACCCGGATCTCATTGAATTGCTGGTGCACGAAAACGGCGTGGACGTGCCGTCGCTGGAACAGCTGTTCAAATCCCGCCGTCGGCACGACCCATTGAATATCGACGACGCACGCTCGCTGGCGCGCCGCGACGACATGCTGCGCCTGGGGGTGTTTTTCAGGGACGACAGCCTTCCGGTCTACGAGGAAGTCCGCGCCGTACCCAAGGTTTCCGCTGAAGAAAAAGTGAACCGCCTCAACAAGGAATTTGAACGCTATGCCGTCTGAAGACCGTACCCGGATCGCGCTGGACGCCATCCGCCCACGCAAGGAACTGTTCCTGTCAGCCGTCGCCACGACCACCGAGGAAATCCGCAGCCTGCTTTCCGGAAAGGGCGAAAGCACGCAGGACCACTCCATAGCGCTTGGAAATTTCGCTCAAGGGCATGTTGACCCCGAGCGTTTTTCCGCTTTCACAGCCAAGGCTTCGCGGATCGAAGACACGGCCGAAAAACCGGTCCGGGCCGCCAAGGAGGCGCTGGCCGGGCTGCTGGCCGAGGGCGATGAACTGTTCGTGCTGAAGGTAGCCGAAGGCTCCAGCCTGGCGGATGCCGTATCCGAGCGCCTTGCCCGCATCGGCATCGCGTTCGCCGCGGCGCACGTGACCGACCTCGCCAAGCGCGGCAACTACCGCGAAGAAGAGCACGGGGCGATGCTGGATGGGCTCGCTTACCGCGCATGGAGCCGGGCCGAGCGCGCGCTGGCGCCGGGGCTCGTGGTTGAGCTTTCCGGGGCGGATTTCACCCCGTCTGCCGTCGCGCCGTTTCTCGATGAGGGCATGAAGATCGTGTTCGTGGTGGAGGGCGACGCGCCCGCAGCCGCCATGGCGCGCCTGGTGACGCCCGGGCTGTACGTGCAGCAGACCACGAACGACGAGGCACTCGAGGCGTTCAGCGCCTGCGAATGGACAGCCGCTGCAGCCCTGCTGCCCGACGGAGCGGCCGAGTTTGTTCACGACCCGGACGCCGGCGAGACTTCATTCGAACGCTTCACCACGCTCGAGCTTCCGAAAGATGTGCTCAAGCGACGTATCGGCGGCATGAGCGCCTCCCAGCAGGCCGAGGACCTCGCCCTGCTCAAATCGATGGCGGTCGTGCCTGTGCCCGGCGGTGAGGCTGCTTCCGACCCGGCGGGCAAGTTGTCTGCGTGGCTGCTGAGCCAGGCGAAGCTGGCCGGATAGGGAAAAGCCCCGCACATGTTCTCCAACCCGATACTGCAATCGGCATTGATCCTGGGTGGCGTCGGCCTCTTTTTCGGCTTCGTCATCGCCCTGGTCAACCGGAAATTCCGGGTGTGGGAAGACCCGCGCATCGGAGCCGTCGAGGAACTGCTGCCCAACACCAACTGCGGCGCCTGTTCGCAGCCGGGCTGCCGGGCGTTTGCCGAAGCGCTGGTGGCCGGCGATCAACAGCCTTCCGACTGCACGGTGATGAGCGCAGACGATATCGAGGCGGTGGCCGGTTTTCTCGGCGTCGACGCCGGTGAGGCGAACAAGCGCGTCGCGCGGCTGCTGTGCGCAGGCGGGCGCAAGGAAGCGCGCCGTGACGCCGACTATGCCGGTTTCGATACCTGCAAGGCGGCCACCGCCGTGGCCGGCGGGGGCAAGGGCTGCAACTGGGGCTGTCTCGGCCTGGGCGACTGCGAAGACGCCTGCCTGCTCGACGCCATCTACATGAACGAGAACGAGCTGCCGGTGGTCATTCCCGAGAAGTGCACCGCCTGCAACGACTGCGTCGAAACCTGCCCCAAAGACCTTTTTGTGCTGATGCCCGTCGAGCAGAAACTGATCGTGCAGTGCCGCAACCTGGTCCACGGTGACGCCGCCGAGGCCATGTGCAGTGTCGCCTGCAATGCCTGCTCGCGCTGTGTCGCCGATGCGCAGCCGGGGCTGATCGAGATGGTCGACAACCTGGCGGTCATCGACTACGGAAAAAACGAACTGGCCGGCCCGGAGGCCACCGCGCGGTGTCCCACCAACGCGATCGTATGGGTCGAAGGCCGGCAATTTGAAGAAGGCTCCCCGAAGCCGGAGAAACGAGTCGTATGAAGTCACAGCAAGCGCAGGTACGCTATCCCGGAATCCTCAAGACCGGGGACGGAAACGCCGCGGTGGTGGCGATGGAGACCGCTGCGAGCGAGGCGGCTGGCGCCTACTCGATCACGCCTGCAACGCCCATGGGCGAAGGCTGGGCCAACGCGGCCGCCGCGGGCGCCCGCAACGTCAACGGCCGCAGCCTGCTGCACTTCGAGGCCGAGGGTGAACACGCCGCGGCGGGCGTAACCGCCGGCATGAGCCTGGTCGGCCTGCGCTCGGCCAATTTCGCCAGTGGGCAGGGGCTGGCGTACATGCACGAGTCGCTCTACGCCGCTGTCGGCAAACGGCTGACTTACGTGTTGAACGTCGCCTGCCGCGCCATGACCAAGCAGGCGCTCAATATCTATGCCGGCCACGACGATTACCACGCCATCGACGACACCGGCTGTTTCCAGCTGTTCGCCGCGGACGTGCAGGAAGTCGCCGATCTCAACCTGATTGCGCACCGTATCGCCGAATTGTCGCTGAACCCGGGCGTGTGCGCCCAGGACGGTTTCCTGACCAGCCACGTGGTGGCGTCCTACCGTGAACCGGAGCGCGAACTGATCCGGGAATACCTCGGAGACCCCTCCGACCTGATCGACACCCCGACGCCTGCGCAGCGCGCGGTGTTCGGCGAGAAGCGCCGCCGCATTCCCGAACTTTACGATTTCGATTACCCGTCCAGCACGGGCGTGGTGCAGAACAGCGAGTCTTACGCCCAGGGAGTGGCCGCGCAAAGACCGTTCTATTTCGAACATATTGCCGACCTGGCCGACCGGGCCTTTGACGAGTACGAAACCCTGACCGGCCGGCGTTACGATCGCGCCTCGGGCTTCAAACTGGCTGACGCGGAATACGTCTTCGCGGCCCAGGGTTCCGTGGTCCGCGACGCCGAGGCCGTGGCCCAGTACCTGCGCGATACGCGCGGACTGAAGGTCGGCGTGCTCAACCTGACGATGTTCCGGCCCTTCCCGGCAGACCGTGTCGCCGCCATGCTGGAAGGCAAGAAGGGCGTGGTCGTGCTGGAACGCACCGACCAGCCGTTGGCCGTCGAACTTCCAATGATCCGCGAAATCCGCTCGGCGCTGGCGCAGGCAGCGGAAAACGGCCGTGCCGTCGCCGCACGCAGCGCGGGCAAGCGCCGTTTGCGCAGAAAAGAAGCTCCGCCTGCCGGGCCGCTGCCGTATTCGAAATTGCCGGCCATCGAGACCGGCGGGGTTCCGGACCTGTATTCCGCCTGCTACGGGCTTGGCGGCCGCGACCTGCAGCCAGCCGACCTGGTTGCCGCGATCGAGAACATGGCGGACGGTTTCGGCCGTCGGCAGTTCTACCTCGGCATTGAATTCATCGACGAAAAAACCGAGTTGCCCAAGGTTCAGATCCGGCAGGAAACCGTGCTCGCCGACTACCCGCAGCTGCGGGAACTGGCGCTGAAACCCGCGCAGGGCGTGGACCTCGTTCCGGAAGACACCATCGAACTGCGCATCCACTCCATCGGCGGCTGGGACGCGACGCCGGCCGGTCACCGCCTGGCCGCGACCGCAGCCCAGCTGTTCGGCATGCACGTCAAGGCGTTTCCCGCGCGTATCCGCGAACGGCGCGGGCAGCCGACGACCTACGCGGCGATCCTTTCGAAACGGCCGCTGCGATTGAACGGTGAACTGAAAGAAATCGATATCGCCGTGTCGCCCGATCCCTCCGTTTTCCGGCATTCCGACCCGCTGCGCGGAATGCGCAACGGCGGCACCCTGATAATCCAGGGTGACGGATCAGACGAAGCGGTCTGGAAAGAATTTCCGGAAACCGTGCAGTGGGCGATCCGCGAGCGCAAGATCCGCGTCTGCGTGCTGGATGGGGCGGCCATCGCAAAAGAGACATCGACAGAGCCGGCACAGCGTTACCGCCGCCAGGGACTGGCTTTCATGGGCGCCTTTTTCAACGCCGCCGCGATTGCCGGCCGTTCCGGGCTGGACCGCGAGGGTTTGATCGAGGGACTGCGCTCGCAGCTCGAAGGCGAGGGCGTCGAGGCTGCGGTGCGGGAAGACGACCTGCACGCCTGCCTGCGCGGATATGACGAGCTCCGCACCCTGGACCTGGCCGGTCTCGATGACTCCGGGCGCAGTGCGCGTATCCCGCTGATCCCGACCGCCATGTCCGGTGTCGAGGAAGCGCAGGGCCCGGGCAACCAGGGCGCCTTCTGGGACCAGGTCTGTTCGCAGTACAAGACCGGTCACGACGTGCTGGCCGACCCGTACACGGCGATGAGTGCAATTCCGGCCGCGACCTCGAGCATGCGCGACATGTCCACGGTGCGCACGACGGTGCCAGAGTTCATCGCGGACAAGTGCACGGGCTGCAGCAAATGCTGGGTCCAGTGCCCCGATTCGGCCATACCAGGCGTGGTCAACACCGTGGAAGAGGTGCTCGATGCCGCCGTGCGGACCGTGGCCACGCCGCAGAATCCGCTGACCCAGTTCAGCCAGCTGATCCGGCACCTGGCGCGCGAGGCGCGCAGGCTGCTGGCGGCCGAGGAATTCGAAACCTTCGCCGCGGTGCTGAGCACCGCGTACGCCAGGTTCGCCGAAAAATCGAAGTGGGACGAGGAGCGCAAAGCCGCGTACGACGCCGATTTCGAGCAGGTCTTTGCCGCGCTGGAGCATTTCCCGCTCGCCAAGACTGCACCGTTTTTCGATCTGCCGGAAAGCGAGGAAAAAGGCAGCGGCGGCTTGCTCTCGATCACCATCAACCCCGAGACCTGCAAGGGCTGTGACGTTTGTGTCGCGGTCTGCGCCGACGGCGCGCTGGTCAACGGCGAGCAGAACGACGAGGTACAGGAACGGCTGGAGGCGAACTGGAGGCTCTGGAAGAACCTCCCGGACACCGACGACCGCTACCTGCGCATTTCCAACCTCGAAGAAGGCATCGGCATGATGCCCTCGCTGTTGCTGAAAAAGAACAACTACCTGTCCATGCTCGGCGGCGACAATGCCTGCATGGGCTGCGGTGAAAAAACCGCGATCCACCTGGTGCTGTCGGCGGTGAACGCCCTGATGGCGCCGCGTGTCGCCAAGCACGTCGCGGCGATCGGCGAAATGATCGAATCCCTGGACGCAAAGGCGCGCAAGCTGCTGGCGTCACAGGCGGACCTGGGCGGTGTGTCTGCCGACCCCGGGGGCGTCGAGTTGCCGCTCGACGAGGCCGAAAAGAAAACCGTGCAGCGCATCCACAAGGCCATCGAGGACCTGGAAGACCTCAAATGGCGCTACGAGAAAGGACCGGGCGGCCGCGGCCGGGCGAACATGGGCTTCGCCAACTCGACCGGCTGCACTTCCGTGTGGGGCGCCACCTTCCCGTTCAACCCCTATCCCTTCCCGTGGACCAGCCACCTGTTCCAGGACGCGCCGTCCCTCGCGATCGGCCTGTTCGAGGGCCATATGCGCAAGATGGCGGACGGTTTCGTGGCCCTGCGCCGCGCGCAGAAACTGCTGGACGACCGCTACGATCCGGAAGCCGACGAGGCCTTTTTCGACGGCTTCGACTGGCAGCAGTTCACGGACGAAGAATTCGCGCTGTGCCCGCCGCTGTTCGCCGTGGGCGGTGACGGCGCCATGATGGACAACGGTTTCCAGAACCTGTCGCGCCTGATGGCCTCCGGCAAACCCGTTCGTGTCGTGGTGGTCGACACCCAGGCCAACTCGGCCGGTGGCGGCCAGGCCTGCACCGCGGGCTTCAACGGCCAGGTGCCGGAAGCCTTTGACTCCGGCCCGGACGTGCGGCCCAAGGAAGAGGGCCGCAAGGAACTGGCGCTGATTGCGATGGCCCACCGGGGCACGTTCGTGATGCAGTCGTCGCAGGCGACTCCGTCGCACCTCTTCGAAGGCCTGCTGAAAGGCCTGCAGCTGAGGCGCCCGGCCTTGTTCATCCTGAACGCACCGTGTCCGCGCGAGTGGGGCCTTGCACAGGACAGCGCGCCCGAGGCGGCCCGGCTGGCGCTGGAAAGCCGCGCGGTTCCGAACCTGCTGTTCAACCCCGAAAAGGGCACGACGTTCTCCGAATGCCTGAGCCTCGAGGGCAACCCCTCGCCCGAGGACGCCTGGCCCGAGCGGGAACTGGCCTACATCGACGACAACGGCGAGGAACAGAAGATGACGCTGCCGGTCACGGTGGCGGACTGGGCGCTAGGGGAAGAGCGTTTCCGCGAGCACTTCGGTGAAACGCCGGAAGGGTTCGAGGGCGTACCGTTCCACGAATTTGTCGAACTCGCCGCCCCGGCGCGTTCAGGGCAGCAGCCGTACATCCTGACCCTCGACGCCGACCGGCGGCTGCGAAAGATGACCGTCTCTGACGAAATCGTGCGCCTGGCCGAGGAACGCCAGAAATTCTGGGCGCAGCTGCGCGAACTGTCCGGTGTCGAAGTGTCCGGTCACCTGCGTGACGCGGTCGGTTCCGGCATCGAACGCAAGCTGCAGAAGGAAATGGACGCGCTGAAGTCCGGCTACGAGGCCAAATTCAACCAGATGGCGACGGAATTCCCGCAGCTGATCGCCCGGCGGATCGCCGAGGGGCTGCTGAGCGCCGGCGGTCACCTGACCGTCTCGGAACTGCTGGAAAAAGCGGAGGCCTGGAAAGGTCCCGCGTTCCAGGCGCCGGCCGGGCTCGATTTCGCTGCCGGCGCTGCGCCCGACGCGGCACCGGCGCCGGACGAAGAAGAAACCGAAACCGAGGAGGCCGCGGCCGAACCCGCAGCCCCCGAAGAAGAGGAGGACGAGGACTTCGTTCGCGAGCCCTGGATTGAAAGCATTCGCTGCACGTCCTGCGACGACTGCATCAACCTCAATCCGAAGATGTTCGCCTACAACGAGGAAGGCCAGGCCTACATCAAGGACGCGACCGCCGGCACCTTCCGCGAACTGGTGCAGGCCGCCGAGAAGTGCGCGCCGTCCGTGATCCATCCCGGGGACCCGCTCAACCCCGACGAGCCGGATCTCGACAAACTGAAAGAGCGGGCGGAGAAGTTCAACTGATGTCCGGACGATTGCCCAGCTTCAGGAACGGGGTACACCCGCCGGAATACAAGGAGCTGACCTCCGGAATTCCGTCGCGGCGGCTGCCGTTCCCAAAGGAGATCATCCTGCCGCTGTCGCAGCACATCGGCCGGCCGGCCGAGGCGCTGGTCAAGCCGGGCGACCGGGTCGAGCGAGGCGACGTGATCGCCAAGGCCAGCGGGTTGATTTCCTCGCGCGTGCACACCAGCGCGGCGGGCACGGTTAAATCGATCGAGCAGTGGCCGCACCCGAGCGGCACCATGCAGCCGTCCGTGCGCATCGAGGTGGATCCGCACTCGACGCAGCTGCAGCGCCCGCGCCTGGTGCCGCACTGGGACGAGGTTCCGGCGGAACAGCTGTCCGAGGAGATCAGCAAGGCCGGCATCGTGGGCCTGGGCGGCGCGGCTTTTCCCAGCCACGTGAAGATGCGTCCGCCCGAGGACCAGCCGGTCGACGTGCTGATAGTCAACGGCAGCGAGTGCGAGCCGTACCTGACCTCCGATCACCGGACCATGCTGGAACAGCCGGAATACGTGCACCAGGGCATCCGCATCGTGCTGCGGGCGCTGGGCATCGAGCGCGCGGTCATCGGCATCGAGGTCAACAAGCCCGACGCCATCGAGATCATGCGCAAGACGGCGCCCACCGACCTGGACGTGTCCGTGCAGCCCCTGCAAGTGAAATACCCGCAGGGGGCGGAAAAAATGCTGATCAAGACCGTCACCGGTCGCGAGGTTCCCTCGGGCAAGCTGCCCAGCGCGGTCGGCGCCCTGGTGCAGAACGTTGCGACCACGGCCAGCATCGCGCGGGTATTCGACAGCGGCGAACCATTGATCGAGCGCATCATGACGGTCTCCGGGCGCGGGGTGAAACAGCCCGGCAACTGGCTGATCCCGTTCGGCACGAAGCTGCGCGACGTGATCGACGCCTGCGGCGGAATGACCGAGGATATCGCCGAGATCGTATTCGGCGGACCGATGATGGGCCAGAGCCAGGCCAGCCTGGACGTGCCGGTGCTCAAGGCGACGGGCGGCATCCTGCTGCTGTCAAAAGACGAGTGCAAGCGCCAGGACATCCTGCCCTGCATCCGCTGCGGCAAGTGCATCGACGCCTGTCCCGTGTACCTGAACCCGCAGCTGATGGGGGCGCTGGCGCGCGTCGAACGTTTCGAGGAGATGTCCGAGAACAACCTCGGTGACTGCATGCTCTGCGGCTGCTGCTCTTTTGTCTGCCCCTCGAACATTCCGCTGTCGCAGCTGTTCGCGATGTCCAAGATGCAGCTCAGCAGGATGAAAGCCGCATGAACGAGACCACTGTCAAGATTACCGCGGCGCCCCACGTCCGCTCGCCCGAGTCCACGACCCGCATCATGTGGTCGGTGGTGCTGAGCCTTGTACCGGTGATCGCGGCCTCGATTTTCTTCTTCGGTCCCAGCGCCGTGCTGGTGCTGGGCGCCAGCACGGCCGGCTGCCTGCTGACCGAACGCCTGTTCGGTACGCGCCGCGACTCCATTGCAGATGGCTCCGCGGTGATCACGGGCCTGCTCCTCGGCATGTGCCTGCCCGCCGGTATCCCGCTGTGGATGGCGTTCCTGGGCGGTGTGTTCGGCGTCGCTTTCGGCAAGCTCATTTTCGGCGGCCTGGGTCAGAATGTTTTCAACCCCGCGCTGCTCGGCCGGGCATTTCTGCAGGCCGCGTTCCCGGTGGCGATTACGACCTGGCCGGTGCGCGGTGAAAACTGGTGGGCACTGGCCGGTGACAACCTGGCCTTTCCGTTCATGGCGCCGACGGTCATGGACGCGATGACCGGCGCGACGCCGCTGGGCATCCTCAAGTTCAGCGACGACCCGGTCGTCACGCCGGTGCTGAACCTGATCCTGGGCAGCACGGGCGGCTCGCTCGGCGAAACATCCGCCGGGCTGATTCTTGCGGGCGGTATCTACCTGGCCATCCGCGGCCACCTGAACTGGCACATCCCCGTCAGCATCCTGCTCTCGGTGTTCGTCTTCTCCGGCATCTTCTACGCGCTCGGCCTGTCGCCGTTTTCACCCTGGTTCATGCTGTTCTCGGGCGGCCTGATGCTGGGTGCCTGGTACATGGCCACCGACATGGTGACGTCGCCGGTGACCAACCGGGGCTGCTGGATATTCGGCGCGGGTATCGGTCTGCTGGTGGTCATCATCCGCATCTGGGGCGGACTGCCCGAGGGCGTGATGTACGCCATCCTGCTGATGAACGCGCTGGTTCCTTTCATCAACCGCGCCACGCAGCCGCGTAAATTCGGCAGCACGCGCCGGGCCGCGGAGACGCAAGAATGAACGAGCGCCCGAACCCGGAAGAAATCGAAGTGACGCTCGTCGATCCCGAAGCGCAGCAGGAGCCCGAGGAATCGCAGGTTTCGACGCTGCGCCTGGTCGCCACGCTGGCGATCGCCGGCGCACTGGCCGGCCTGCTGATCGTGATCGTCAACCTGCATACCAAGCCGATCATCGACGTATACCGGGCCGAACAACTGCGGCTGGCGGTCTACGAGGTACTGCCCGGTGTCGCGACCTACCGCACGATGTACCGCGTCGACGATACCCTGGTGTCCGAGGTGCCGGCCGGCGCCAAGGCCAGTGATTTTCGCCAGGCTTACGTCGGTTACGACGAGAACGGTGAACAGGTGGGAGTGGCCGTGTCTCGCGGCGAGTCCGGCTTTGCCGACGTGGTCCTCGTGATCTTTGGATTCGAGCCCGACAGCGGCATCCTGCTGGGCATGAAAGTACTCGAAAGCAAGGAAACGCCCGGCCTGGGCGACAAGATCTTCAAAGACCTGGACTTTGTACAGCAATTTTTCGATCGGCCGCAGACTCCGCTGGCGGCTATCAAGTCCGGCAGCGGCAAGGGTCTGCCCGGCGAGATCGATGCCATTACCGGTGCGACCATTTCATCCAAGGTCGTGGTCAGTATCATCAACAACGGAATTGCGGACTGGCAGCCGTTGCTGGAGCAGGCCAATCTCGAGGAGACCCTGCCTGAGGAGGCGCCATGAAGAATACTTCGCCGTCGCAGGACCTGATCCGCGGAATCTGGAAAGAAAACCCGGTCCTGATCCAGATGCTGGGCCTGTGCCCGGCGCTGGCCGTGACCAACACCGTGAAGAACGCGCTGGCCATGAGCGCCGCGACGTTTTTCGTGCTGACCTGTTCCAGCGTGCTGATTTCCAGCGTCAAGACGCTGATCCCCAAGGAAGTACGCATTTCCTCCTATATCCTGGTCATCGCCACGTTCGTGACCCTGGCCGACATGATGCTGCAGGCTTATGCACCGGTTCAGCACAAGGAGCTGGGCGCCTTTATCGCGCTGATCGTGGTGAACTGCATGATTCTCGGGCGCCAGGAGGCGTTTTCATCGCGCAACACGGTCTACCGTTCGCTGCTCGACGCCATCGGCACCGGCATCGGCTTTACCATTGCGCTGCTGATGCTGGGCGGTTTTCGTGAAATCCTCGGGGTCGGCACCTTCTTCGATATTCCCCTGTTCGGAGCGGACTTCGAGCCCTGGGTCGTCATGGTGCTGCCGGCGGGCGGTTTCCTGACGCTGGGCTTCATCGTGCTGGCCATGGGCTACCACGAGGAACGCAAGAAGGCCCGGGCCGCGCGTGAGGGGGTATCGGCATGAGCGACCAGACCCTCTTCTCGATCTTCTTCTCCGCGATGGTGGTGAACAACTTCACCCTGGCGCTGTTCCTCGGCCTGTGCCCGTTCATGGGCGTGTCGGCGCGCGTCGAGACGGCCCTGCGCATGGGCCTGGCCAACATTTTCGTGCTGGTGCTGACTTCGCTCAGCGCCTGGGTGCTGAACACCTACATCCTGACCGCCGCGCCGTATCTGCGCATCATTTCCTTCATCATCGTGGTCGCATCGCTGGTGCAGATCGTGGAGATGGTGGTTAAAAAAATCGCGCCGGTGCTGTTCCGTCAACTCGGTATCTTCCTGCCGCTGATGACGACCAACTGCGCCATCTTCGGCCTGGCCATTTTCCAGACCAACCGCGGCTACGATTTCCTCCAGGGCATCGTGTTCGCGGTCGGCGCCGGCCTGGGTTTGACCCTGGCGCTGGTGCTGATGGCCTCGATCCGCGAAACCTCGGAGCTCTCCGACATACCGGCGATCGCAAAGGGCACCGGCCTGACGCTGATCATCGCGGGCAGCCTGTCGCTGGCCTTCATGGGGTTTGCGGGGTTACTGTAGGCGCATGACGGATTATCTCGCTGCCATCCTGTTCCTGGCCGTGGTGTTTGTCGGTTTCGGCCTGGCGCACCGCAACCACGGCGGCCGGGGCTGCCACGATTGTGACAGCGATGGCGCCTGCGACAACTCCAGCTGCGAAAAGTCCTGAAGGACGGCATGCGCCGGTTCCGGCAGGATCCGGCCGGGTTTCAGGCTGCCGGTCCGGTTGCAATGGGCAGGAACGGGTGTTTTTTCGGGTCTGCCGTGTATCATGTTTCTTTTTCTTTGAACGCCCGGCGAGGGCGAAAATGAATGGGTGAACCGAGACATGGGTACCATTGCTTACTACCTGTCCCTGCCGTTTATTTACCTTGTTTCGTACCTTCCCTTTCGAGTGCTTTACCTGCTGTCGGACGTCATGTACCTGTTCGTCTACCGGGTCCTGCGTTACCGTAAAGCCGTTGTCACGTCCAACCTGGAGCGTTCGTTCCCGGATAAATCGAGCGAAGAAATCGACGCCATCCGGCGCGGTTATTACCGCTACCTCTGCGACCTGATACTGGAAACCCTCAAGACCCTGACCATCACGCCTGCCGCCGTGCGTGAGCATTTCAGTCCGGGTGACATGTCCCCGTTCGAGCATTTTTACAAGAAGAAGCAGAGCGTCATCATCGTCATGGGCCACCTCGGCAACTGGGAGCTTTGCGGCGCCTATTTCGCCCAGCTTCCGATTCACCAGCTGTACGTGATCTACCATCCCCTCGCCAACCGGCATTTCGACGCGCTTTTCTACAGGATGAGAACGCGCTGCGGTCTGCGCCTGTACAAGATGAAAGAGACGTTCAGAAAGATGGTCGAAGACCGGGACCTGCTGACCGCGACAGCCTTTATCGCCGACCAGACCCCGCCGCCTTCCAAGGCGCACTGGATGACCTTCCTGAACCAGGATACCGCGGTCTTCAAGGGCACCGAGGCCCTGGCCAGAAAACTCGATTTGCCGGTGATTTACATGGCGGTCATCCGGGAAAAGCGGGGCCATTACCGGCTGCAAAGCGAGTTGCTGGCCGAACATCCCAATGATCTTCCCGAGAACGCCTTGACCGAGATGCACACCAGGCGCCTCGAGCAGGACATCATCGCCTACCCCGAAACCTGGCTGTGGACCCACCGCCGCTGGAAACACCAGCGGCCCGGGGCGG
>JASFSI010000006.1:0-15153 GCA_050114495.1 Lysobacterales bacterium
CGCCGGCGATCAGAGCGAAGTTGCTGAAATCGAGCCCGATCGAGCCGAACGCGGCCAGCACCGCGATGAAAATGATGATGTAATGCAGCAGCCGGCTGAGCGTGTAGACGGCCGGGCTGCTGGCGAACTGCCGCCGGTTCTTGAGCCGGTCGACCAGGTGCCGCAGAAACCAGGATATGGCCCAGCCGAACACCAGGATCATCAGCATCGTGAAAATACTGCCGACCGTTACGGGTACGTCACCGATATGGAACAGCGTGATTTCGACATAGCCTGAAAACGCGGCGCTGATGTCGTTGCCGACCAGCCTCAGCCGGGTCCAGACACTCCTCAGCCCATGCTGCATGCCGATACGCTGCACATCGATCAGCTCTCCCAGCACCTCCAGGTCGTCCATGGTTTGCTTGATGTCGTCGACATAAGCCAATGTTTCCTGTGCGATGGCTTGCGCGAGTTCCATGTTCTTGACGGCGTTGAGCGTGTCGCCGGGAACGGGGCTCAAGAGCGTATCGCGACAGGACGTGGACCATCTCTCGACCTGCTGCCTTGTCTCATCGATGAAGGCGCGCACCTCGAGCAGCAGGGATTCGTCAACTTCCCCACCCTCACCATCGATGCGCTGCTGGTTCCAGATATTGCGGGCTTCGAGCGCATAAAACTCGAGCCGCGAGAGCGCCTGCTCGACCGATGCCCGGGTCAGCTGCTGCTTGCGCAGCACCAGCAGGCTGGGACGCGTTTCGGGCGCGGACAGGGCTTCCAGCAGCTGACGCTGAACGCTGGCCTGGTCGTCGGTCAGCTCGAGGAAACGTGAACGGGCTTCATCCCTGACTTCCTGCAAATTCGCGGCGGCTTCGGGGTCCGCCACGAGGTGAGCGCGTGCGTATTCGACCCGCTCCTCGACCAGGGCCAGTTGCGCTTTCAGCTTCTCGGCCCGGCCTTCGAGCTGGGCAGATTCCGCGGCCGTCAACTCGCCCAATAACCGCGCTTCGATCAAGCGCAGGCCCAGCAGCAGACGTTCGGGCGTGTTGGCATCGACCGCCTCGTACTGCAACAGCACGTTGTCCCGCCGCGCCTGGATTATCTCGCCCTGGTGCTCGAGTTCATCGATGCGCAACAGGGGAACACGAAGGTTTTCCTCGAGCTGCGCAGCCAGATGGCGCAGATCAAAGTACTGGGCCAGCGTATAGTCGTCGCGGAGCGGAACGGGTTCAAAAGGCTCACCGGTGGCTTTGCTGCGCGCCAGCCGCAACAACTCGAACTGGGTGCGAATGGATTGCAGAAGGCTCTGGCCGGTAAGCAACTGTTCCCCGTCCAGCTGCCCGACCGAACGGCGCAAGGCGTCATGCAGCTGCTCGAAACGTGCTTCTGGCGACCCGTTCGAAGCACTATCGAAGCGTTGCCACCAGTCGGATGGCAAATCCGCCAGGTCGGGCGGCTGCCATTCGACAGCCGGTGAATCAGGGGGTGTGAGGTCGAACGAGTCCTGGGCTGCCAGGGAACCGGCAGCCAATACCAGTATCAGCCCGAAAAAAAATGTGCGCAGCCGGTTGCGGGAGTTCAATTCGACAACCGGCCGCATTGAATCAGGTGCTTATGCGCAGCCTTCGAACCCTTCCGAGTCCATCTTGGCCTCGTAGGGGCCGGCGACCTCGCTGCCCGGGACCAGGCTCGATTTCACGCTATCCCAGTCATCCGGACTGATCTGGACCATCCAGGCCGCGTAGGGGTCTTCGTTGGCCATGGCGGGGTTGGACAGAAGGTCGTCGTTGACGGCAATGACTTCACCGCCGGCCGCGGATTTTGCGGGACCGACCCACTTGCCGGACTCGACCGTCGCGCAGGAACGCCCGGCGCGGACCTTGCGTCCGACTTTCTTGGGCGTAAAGGCCACCAGCTGGCCTGCCATGGCGGTGGCTATGGTGGTCATGCCTATTTTGACGGTGCCGTCACCGACCTCGGTGAACCAGGTGTGGTTATCGACGTCGTACAACAAATCGTCCGGTAGATTGCACCCGCGAACATTAGCCATCGTTTCGACCTCCTCGTTGGAATGGAATAAAGCGTCTTTCCAGTTCTACTGCGACTGATCTTCCGCGTCAACTTTTTCGCGCAGTCCTCTTGACGAGCAACAGAATTCGCCGAGTTCCTCGGTTTCCATCTTGCCGCTGACGAAGAAGTACAGGTGGTTCGCAACCAGGCCCATCAGGCGGGCGCGCTGCGCCGTGTCCGGATGGTCCGGCTGCTGCTCGAGCAGGTTGTAGTGGTAGACGAGTTCGCGGCAGGTCTCGCGGCAGGCATTGAAGCTGGGCAGCTTGTCCGCACCCTGCCGGTGCAGGGCGAGCAGGCGAAAACCTTCGCGCTCCTCGACCGTGGGTTCCATGCCCCTTGCGCTGACCCAGTGCTGCAGGATCTCTTCACCCAGCGCAAGGTATTCGGCCGCGTTTTTCGCTGCGGGCTCGGCGGCCGCGAGCGCATCGAGCCGCTGCCCGATTTCGGCGAGGCTGCGCATGGCTTCAGGCCAGGCCTTTTTCCTTCACGAAATCGAAAGAATCGGACACGTTCTCGTGCAGCCCGACCTCCTTGGGCTTGAGGCCCAGGGCCATGCCGAGCAACTGCGTGAAGTAGATGATCTTCACGTTGGTCTCGATACCCAGCGTCGCTTTCGCGCGGATCTGGTGCATTTCCAGGCCGCTGTGGCAGGTCGGGCACTCGGTGGCGATCACCTCCGCGCCGGACGCTTCGGCCGCCTGGATGATGTTCAGCACGAGCCGGGTCGAGGTATCGCTGTCAGACAGGGTGTGCGCTCCGCCGCAGCAGGCCGTTTTCAACGGGAACTCGACGTTCTCGGCGCCGGCCGCCGCCAGCAGGTCGTCCATGAAATGCGGCTTGGACGTCGACTCGCTGCCGGGCCCCTGGTCTTTTTCGGGAAAAATGTGGCGCGGCCGCGTATACATGCAGCCATAGTAATTGGCGATCTTGACGCCCTTCAGGGAATTCTTGACGCGCTCTTTCAGGCCGTCCTCACCGATGGTTTCCCGAACCCAGTCCAGTGCATGAATGGTTTCGACCTGGCCGGCCTGGTAGGTTTCATGACCCGACTTCTTGGAAAGCTTTTCGACGACTTCCACTGACTTGGGGTCGTTGGCCAGGTCATACTCGGCTTTTTTCAGGTTGTGATAACAGCCGTTGCAGGGCGCCATCACGGTGTCCATGCCCATCTTGTTGGCGGCGATCGACATCACCCGCGAAGACAGGTAGGTCTGCAGCTTGGGGTCGATGTTCTTGACCTCCATCGCGCCGCAGCAGTTCCAGTTGTCCACTTCCTTGAGCTTGAGGCCGAGCTTTTTGCCCAGCGCCTTGGTCGAGCGGTTGTAGGCGTGTCCGCCACCCTCCAGCGCACAGCCGGGGTAGTAGGCGACTTCCTGGTATTTGGCTTTTTTGTCCGTCATGAGTTTGTCCTAGATTTCGTTCTCGGCGGCCTTGACCAGGTCGTCCAGTTTCAGCGCCCTGCGATTTTTCGCTTCCCGTTCCTCGACGTATTCCATGATCGCCTCGCGTGACTTCGACCAGTCACTGGTCTTGGGCGCAACCAGCGTCGCCAGGCCCATCTTGGTCAACAGGCCGATCGGCAGGTTGCGCAGCAGGCTCCTCACCATGTCCACCATCCAGCCCGGCGGGAATTTCTGACCGGTGCGCTTGAAGTAGCCCTTGATGACACGGCCGTCTTCGATCTTGCCCGTTTCAAAAACCTGCTCGCTGAACACTTCATCGAATATCGTCGAGTGCGACTTGGGTGTGTGTCCCTTGAGCTCCAGCCAGTGCGCGGTTGCTTTCATCACCGCCTCGGGGACCACGTCGCGCGGACAGGCGTACGTGCACTTGTTGCAGGATACGCACTGCCAGATGATGTCCTTGTCGCGCAGCAGTTCCGACTCCATGCCCATGCGGATCAGGTAAATCCAGTACCGCGGATTGAAGTCCGGGTTGATCGCGTGAACCGTGCAGGCGTTGGTGCAGGACCCGCATTGCCAGCAGCGGTGGATGAGTTCACCGCCGGGAAGCGCCGCGATCTCGTCCTGCAGGTCCTCGTTGTAGTCGCTGACCACGCGTGTCTCGATAAACGTGCTCCAGTGGCCGGAGACGTCGACGCCGTCGACCTCCTTGTGCTCCTGGACGTGCAGGTTTTCCGGACGGATCAGTGATTTTTCATGAATGGGCATCTTCGTTACCGTCGATTGTCAGTTCTGTTGTTCCAGCAGGTTTTCGTCTTCGATGACAAAAGCCTCGCCGCTGATGGCCTTGAGCCGTGTGCGGCCGGATCCGGTGCGCACACCGTCCAGGCCGAGGAGACGACGCGTGTGTTCCAGCGGATCGCCGGGGGCCGAAAAATCCGCCCGCAGGTAAATGCCGCCTTGTGCTGCGATGTAGTCGCCGTAAATCTTGGCGCAGAGCAGGTCCACGTACCAGATCATGTCCCGGAACACGCCGTTGGCCGACAGGAACTGGCTCAGTTCCAGCCGAAGTTCCAGATAGGTGTCGTAACCGTCCGGAATGTCCAGCGTCATGTTGTCGACTTCGTCATCGAACCAGATTTCCCGGATCACGCCGGTGTTGGCCTTGCGGTCCCAGACCCAGCGGCACATCAGCGGATAACGCTCCGGGTCCAGGCCGTGCAGGATTTCGGCCGCCAGGTCACGCACCCAGCGGTGCTTCTTGTCCTGTGGAAAATGCGCACAGAAATCGGCCAGGCGCTGATCGACGCTGCGCGCGTCGTTTTCGGGATCCAGCAACTCGGCCAGCGCGGCGACCATGCCGTTCCAGGCGGGCTGCTCCAGGTACGGCCCCACGCGCCGGCGCACGCTGGCCATGAAGGCACAAATGCTTTTGAAGGTCTCCAGCGGCATGTCTTCGGGGTGACCCTTGCCCAGCGCCTGCTGGATCATGCTGCTTTTCAATTTCAGCGCATCGATCCAGCGCTCGATGCCGCCGTGCTGGTCAGCGCCCGCCACCAGGTTCTCGAAGGCTCCGGTCAGGATGGGACCGCTGAGGTCCAGGCGTGGCCTGTCCCCCTGCATCGGAACCGGTACCTGACCGCTGGATTGCGTTGCGTTCACTGAAGGAGCCTCAGCTGACCAGCCGCGTGGCGAGCTGGCGCTGTTCCAGTGCCGCCATCGCCGCCGCCTTGCCCTGGGCGATGGAGTCGTCGATGGTTTCCGGGCCGGTAGCCGAGCCCGCAACGAACACACCGGACTTGTTGGTCAGCCCCGTGGCCGAATAGCTGTTCGCCTTGCCGATGTAGCCATGGGCCTCGAGATCGACACCAAAGGTCTCGGAAATGCTCGGGTTATCAACGTTCGGGTCCATGCCGATGGCGTGAATCACCATGTCGAAAGGAATCGTGATCGGGCGCTTGACCAGGGTGTCCTCACCCTTGACGATCACTTTTTCGCCATCGGAAGTCACTTCGGCGATACGCGCCTTGATGTACTTCACCTTGAATTCTTCCTGGCTCTTCCAGTAATACTTGGTTTCGTACAGGCCGAAGGTGCGGATATCCATGTAGTAGATGTAAACGTGGCAGTCCGGAAGTTCCTCGCGGATCTCCATGGCCATGTTGGCACTGACGGTGCAGCAGATCTTGGAGCACCACTCGCGGCCGATCTGGCGGTCGCGCGAGCCCACGCACAAAAGGATTGCGACGCGCTTCGGTTTGCGGCCGTCGGACGGGCAGCGCACGCCCTGGCCCGAAGAGATCATCTGCTCGACCTGCGTGGTGGAGACGACGTCGGGGAACGTGCCGAAGCCCCATTCCGGCTTGTTCGTCGAGTCGAAGTGGGTAAAGCCGGTGCACAGGATGGCCGAGGCAACGTTCACGTCGTCGCCGTTGGACAGTGAGACGGTAAAGTCGCCTGCCTCGCCGTTGAAGCCGGTGACGGTGGTCTCCGTGCGCACATCGACGAGATCGTTTCCTTCGACACGCTCCACCATGCCGCCGATGGCGTCCTTTGCCCACTCGCCCGAGGGCACCAGCTTGGCGTAGCCCTCCAGGATCGGTGCGCCGCCGAGGCGGTCTTCTTTTTCAACCAGGATGCACTCCTGGCCAAAAGTCGCCAAAGAATGCGCCGCGGCCAATCCGGCCGGGCCCCCGCCTACAATAAGGATTGGTTTTGCCATTTTTTCAGCCTTGCTCGTGTCGTTGTCTTTATCGATCGCTTCATGGCGATCCGTTCCAGCGTGATCCGCCGGCCCGTTCGGGACCGGCCGTCGCGCCGCTCACTTCAAAATCATTTCGCAGCGGCGTCCGCCTGCTGCTTGCTGCCGTACTCCAGTTGTGCTGTCTTCTCAAAGCCCGGACCCGAGGTGATCGACAACCGGGGATCGTACAGGCTGTCGTACTCGCCGGCCTCGACCTGTTTGAGGTAGGCCTCGAACTCGGCTTTCTTGGCCTGCCAGTCGATGCCCATTTTTTCCATCAGGGTTTCGGTCGCCGATGCATGCCAGTGCGACTGCACGATGCGGTACGGGTGCGCGCCGCAGGCCAGCGCCGCGAACTGCACGTCGGCCAGGACCGGCAGGCTGTAGTCCTTGCCCGCCGCCTTGCCGATCCACTGGTTCTTGTCCAGCGTCGTGATACAGCCGGTGTCATGACCGATCATCACGTCGGCCTGCGCCTCTTCGACGGCGACCTTGATCTTGCGGTCGATGGCGAAAGACCGGGTAAATTCGCGCTCGGAGATGATGTGCCGGAAACCGAAACCACAGCAGTCGTACCAGGTCGAGTAATCGATCACCTGCGTACCCAGCGACTCCATGATACCGGTCGATACCGCGACACGGTTGCCGCCCAGCACGTTTTCGTCGTAAATAACGTCCTGGGGCACCATCTTGTAAACGTGGCAGGCCGGGTGAATCGTCGCACGGATATTGCTGACATCGATCGTCTGACGGTTGGCGATATCCTCGCGCATCATGTGCACCCACTCCGAGTAGTGCACGATTTCTTCCGGGATCAGCAGTTTGCCGTCGACCAGGCGCCCCAGCTTGCCGAGAATTTTCTTGACCTGTTCACGCAGCTCGGCGGAATGCAGGAGGTAAGCCCGCACCTCCTTGTAATTGCCGAACGACGTGCCGCAATGCACCAGCGGGTAATAGTAGCCTTCAGGCAGGCCCTGCGCCTTGGCGGAGATGTAGGCCTGGTGGAAATTGCGCAGGAATACCGCGGCCAGGCTGACGATATTGCCGATGCCCGAACCGTGATAGTTCCACGCAGTACAACTCGTCTGATCGGTCTCGTCCAGGTAACTGATGTTCATTTCATTCATCAGCCACAGCAGGGAGGCCGGGTAACCCGGGATGTTGCCGCACTGCCCGCAGGACTTGTGGTGCCAGAGCTGGTTGGTCGGGATTTTCTTGTCCCAGCCGTAGATGGTCTTGGCCATGCGCGGCGCGTGTTCGTCGGAAATGCGGTGGACGACGATCTCGCCTTCTTTTTCGAGCTGCCACATCTCGTCGCGAACGTCTTCGACGCGGTCCTTGTTGACCTCCATCGAACGCTTGTTGATCACCTGCTCTACCCAGGCGGTCGCGGTATGCGCGTCCTCGGGGCTGAGGTTCGAATCCCGCCACTCGGGACCGTGACCGGTGAAGCGTTCGCCGTTGTTGCCGTTACCTGTGTTCATTCAATACTCTCCAAAAACTGTGGGAGCGCGCCATGCGCGCGATCGGCCGCATGGCGGCCTCCCACCAATCAATCGTCGTCTTGCTCGTCTTCCCAGTCTTCCAGGTCTTCGCGCTTCTCGTCCATGATATCGAGAATCACGTCGTACAGGTTTTCATCGATGGTCTCGAGCTGATCCAGTACACCGGTTTCTTCCCAGATCGTGTACAGCTCCACCGAGGTCGTCAGGTTGACCTCCCAGGCCGTTTCCGTCGTATTCAGCGTCGGCACCGGAATGGCCTTGCGCAGCACCTTGAGCGGCGCGTTGACCTTGGAAATATTCGGACCCCAGTCCGGAAAACCGTCGGCGTTGATCATGTCGGGCGACAACTGGTTGCCGGTTGAGATCAGCTTGAGCATGACGCGGCTGAAAGGCCGCAGCACGTTCTTGGCCGATTCCATGCCGTGCTTAATCGCGGCCTCGCGCATCAGCATGACCAGGCCGCCCGGTGAGTTGTTGAACGGGCAGCGCGCGGCGCAGGTGTAGCACTGGGCACAGGCCCAGATCTTTTCCTGCATGGCATCGTATATACCTTCCAGGTTTTCCGTCCACAGCAACTGCACGATTTCGCGCGGGCTGAAATCGTAGTAATGGGCCGCCGGGCAGGTCGCGGTGCAGATCCCGCAATTCAGGCAACCGTTCAGTTCGTGATCGAACCGGATATCACTCTGGATATCCTGGAATATTTCTTCCATCGTATCCCGGTCAATGACCGGGCTGTCGGATACCGGGTCGCCGATGTATTCCTGTATTCTGCTCGTGTGCGCGTGCGCCATATTGCTTCCGCTCCGTTTCCGCCGTTCACGGGACATGATCCCGGGTGAACGGGTCTTGCCAGGTTGAATCAGTAGGTCAGGACCTTGCAGTCCTCTTCCATTACTTCCTCGATCAGGTGCGCTCCGCCAACAACGCCTTCGCACTCGGGAATCAGGTCATCCGTGGTCATGTCGAAAAGGTCAAGGTTCGGTGAACAGCAATAGAACTTGGCCCCCGCTTCGTGCGCGTCCTTGATGAAATCATAAACCGTCTTCGGAGAACCTTCCTTGACGACCAGTTCCTCAGCCACTCCTTTCTTCATCAGTCGCCCGGCTGTTGCCGTGCAGATGACATCGACTTCGTATTCCATGGCGGCCGCGACGGTGGCCTGGAAGATCGGCGCACCGAGTTCCTCGCCGTTTTTCGGGTCCGTATTGGCCATGACGATAATGAGTTTTTCAGCCATTTGCTTGTAATTACCTCTTGACGTGGATCAACAATACTACGTGAACATAATATCACTATGCAATAAATTAGCTTAACCTGAAGTACTGGATTGCTTCAGGCCTTCAATTCCAGCTCGATTCTTACCCGTTTCTGCATCCATCCGGTCACCTTGACCAGGCCGGTCATGATCGGCACCAGGCTGTCCTCGATTTCGCGCATCATCATCTGCAGTTTCTGCAGTTCAGGGGCAGGATCTTCCGGGGCTTCTTCAAATTCCATCACCAGGTCCTCGGCCATCGCGGTTTTGAATCCCGGGTGGCCGGTAAAACCAATCGCGTTCGGCGCCACCTCGAATACCGCGGGCAGGCCGGATTCATCCCGGGCCAGGATCCTGGCCCCGGTCGGCAGCAGCGGCCGGTCACGCATGTAAACCACATTGGGAAAACGTTCGGGCAGGAAACCGCCCAACGCACCGTCAACGATGCGCTCGGCATAACCGGCCTCAAACGTCAGCTTCGCCGGTTCCGAACCACCGCCGGCGGCAATCGCCAGTATCTGTGAACCCAGCCCGATGCCCAGCACGGGTTTTCCCTCGGCGAGGATCGACCGGGTCAGCTCGATTTCCTCAGCCAGTGAAGGCACGTCCCGGACCCCGGCGCTGCCCCAGGGTCCGCCACCCAGCAGTATCAGCCCGTGTGAAAGTTCACCCGGCTGCGGCACGGTACCCTTCTCGGTGAAAGGGCGAAAATAGCGAAAGCGGACGCGGCGGCCCTCGAGGTGATCTTCCATCAGGCCAAGATAGTCAGAAGATGTGTGCTGAATGACGTGCAGCAGGTTCATGTGCGCTCCAGCGCGTTTTCAAGCGAGGCAATAAAGTCTGCGGGAGCGACCGACAATACGTCAACGCCCGTGCTTTCAAAAAAGTCGTCGACGACCTGCACGATGTCATCCAGCTGCACTCCCCTCAGACGCGCCTCCAGGTCGTAGATGACACGCGGCGGCGTAACGAAAAAATCGCCGGTGAGCAGCGCTTCCCTTACGCGATTCTGGGTCGGCCCCTCCAGGCGCAGGTACGAGCGGATCGTCCCGCCCGGGCACACGCGTTCACCGCTCAGCACCCCTCGTGCCGCCGCCGGTTCCTCGATTTCAAATACGAAATCGTCGGTTCCTATTTCTTCTTCGTAGAATGAGTTGGCTTCGGCCGACTCGCTGGACAGCAGCTCGCCCGCCCTGATCTCGAGCCCCAGCCGATCACTCAGCGCCTTTGCCAGAGCCGCCTGGATCGACTCCAGCCCCGGCGTTCCGTCGCCCAGTAATTCTTTCAGGGTGACGACTCGCTGCTCGGCCGAGTCCAGTTGGCGTTTTTTCAGCTTGGCCCGCGGAACGCGCAGCGCCGAGACCATCGTAACCGGATCCATATCGACCAAAACGGTGCCCTGGTAGAACAGCGTATCGCCGTCAAAAAACCCGCCGGTGCCACTGATCTTTCTGCCATCGACCTCGATGTCGTTGCGCGGCCGGTACCGGGCGTCCACGCCCAGGGCCTGCAGGCCGGCAGCCGCTGCCTCGCACACGGCTTGCGCCACTTGATCCAGCCGGGACACACCCAGCGTCGAGCGGTGCACGGCCAGTTCCCAGCCCAGCTGCCCGGGATCCAGGTAGATGGCTCCGCCGCCGGTGATGCGCCGGGCCACGGCGATACCGTTGGCGCGGCAGTAATCGAGGTCGATTTCCTGGCTCAGGGCCTGGTGGCGGCCGACCAGGGCCGTGGGCGGAAAACGCAGAAAACGAAGCGTATCGGGCGCGCGCCCTTCACGGTGTGCTTCGACAATGGCCTGGCCGATCGCGATGTTTTTTCGACCCTCGATCACCCCGGTATCGAGAACCCTGAGCACAGCCTCCATAAACCGTCAGACCAGCCGGTTCGGGATTCCGAGCTGTTTACGGATCTTTTTAATGTCTTTCTTGTCCGGATGGAAGGGGTAACTGGCGATGTCGCTCGGCGGTGAGTCTCCGTAGGGACGGTCGCAGGCGGAAACGTCGTCGGCTTCTTTTCCGGGGCAGCCCGAGGTTCTAAAAGCGACACCGGCCTGAATGATGTCCTCGAGTTCCGCCGCCGGCATACCGAAGTGCGTCACCCGCCCTTTGTCGTCGAAAGTCATCTGTGAGACGTTGGCGCCGCAGTAGTCGATCAGGTAACGCCCCAGCTGGACCCGTCGCCACTGGTCTCTCGGTGTGGCCGGCAGATGGTCCATCAGCGAGCCTTCTTCAGGGAAGAAACTGAACATGTGGTTGTGGCCGCCCATGTCGACCACGCGCTGGACCACGCTGAGCATTTCATACTCGGTCTCGCCCATGCCGGCAATCAGGTGCACGCCAAACTTCTCCGGTCCGAAAATATCGCGTGCGTCTTCCAGCACCTCCCAGTATTTCGACCACTTGTGCGGCGACTGCACGCCTTTGCCGCGCGTGCGCTCAAACAGTTCGGGGCTTGCAGCATCGAGTGCGACGGTGAAAATATCGGCGCCGAGATCTTTCAGGCGCTTGACGTCTTCCCGGCCCATCGTCGTCGGGTTGGACAGGATCGAGACCGGTATGGTTTCAGGGTCGATGCGGCTGGTCCAGTGCTTGAGCACCGCGACCGTGTCCTCGTCCGAGCGCGGGTGCGTGATCATGGAAATGCACATGCGGTGGAACGGGCTGTTCTCGCCGTCGGACGCGACCTTGTCCACCACCACCTCCATCGGCACGGCAGGCCAGTCCACGCGAATGAAGTTGCGGTCCGCGTAATCCCGTTCGGCTTCCCGGTGACGGGCCAGCCCGCAGTAGGCGCAATTCGCGCGACAGCCTTCGGGATAGGTCAGCAGCAGGTTGAGGCAGCGCGTGCAGGAGCAGCGGTACATGCGGCCCTGGGTCACGCCGAGCGTGATCGCCGCGGCCGTCGACATCTGCACGTACTCGGGTGAGCGCATGTGCGGCGTGAGAATGTTGTAGTCCGGCCGGTAAACCCCTTCCGGCGCAACGTTCTGTGATTTGACCGGAGCGCCGTTCTGCATTTTTTTCGGGGTTTTACCGGGCGCCCGGGGCGACATGGCGTCCCAGGCGTTGAAATCCGAAGCCGGCTTTGCGCTCCGTTTCTCGAGGGTGGCGGTGGTCGGGTTGCGTGTGCAGGCCATTACTTTCTCCGCGTGTCTGTCAGGCTGCGCAACTGGACGAAGCCAGGGTTGCGATGTGGGTCGTGCCGCCGGTCTCGCCCATCTTGATCGAACAGCAGGCGTGCGCCTGGTGAAAGGGCCTTCCGGTAATATCCGCCGCCGCGACGGCGCCGTCCGCGGGAAACGCGATCCCGTCGAGGCCGGCCATCACGGCGTAGGCGTCCGTGATGCGTTTGTGCATTCCGGGCGGGCGGGCGCAGCCCAGCAGCACCTGGCGGTCGGGAAGGCGCCGCCGCGCTTCGAGGAAGATTCTGCCGACGTCGGTCGTGCTGGGTGTTTCGAAAGTGCCCGGCTTGGCGTAAAACGGCATGATCACCACCAGCACCAGCGCTTTCGTATCGTAGCGCGCCAGGATATCCAGTGCGTTTTCTTCGCCGAGAATGCGCCCGTAATGCAGGCCGATCACGATGTGCGGCGAGATCTGCATATCGGTCTCGCACAGCGCCGCCACGGTCTCCTCGAAATCCGCCACCGGGCGGTCCAGGTGGTAAACCTCTCGAATGGTGTCGTCCGAACCGATGATGTCGAGCATCGCGACGTCCACGCCGGCCGCCTCCATTTCTTTCGCGCCCGCGCGATCGGTCAGCGCCGTGTGAATCGCCACCCGCAGGTTAGGAAAATCGCGCTTGAGGCCCTCGATGACCGGGTAAAACTTCGAATAGTTGATTTCGTTGCGCCTGTTCGAACCGCCCGAGAGCAGGAAACCCTGCAATCCCTCGGTCTCGATCAGCTTGCGCACCTTTTCATCGAGAATGTGCGGCTTGACCGCAGGAATCATCGGCTCGAGGATTTTCGCCTCGCAGTGGTCGCACATCAGGGCGCAGCCGGCCGCGGTAATCGAAAAAGCGGGAAAGGTATTTTTGCCGCAGCCCTCGAGTTCGCTGGTCTCGTATTCCTTGAACGTCGGTGTTGCGAACCGCACCAGCCGTCCCCGGACCTCGCCGGCATGCCGTTCCATTTCTGCGACCAGCGCCGGATCGAACTCCGCGTCCTCGAATTCCTCAATTTGCTGCAGTGATTCCAGCCAGTTCATATTCACCGATTCCGTTTCTATCCTAATTTAGCACGAGCGCCGGAAGTCGCTCGACCTGCGGGCGGACCGGACCAACGTTAGGCGTGTCGGCAAGACGCGTCAACCATTCTTCGCTCACCTCGTCCTCGTCGATCAAGTCGCAGTCCAGGCCGGAAAGCAGATCACGCGCCTCGGCCGGCAGCTCCTGCGGACGGGACTTGCCGCTCAGTTCACCCCAGAGACCGGTCCAGCAGCGGATCACGGTCCAGGGGTTGTAGCCGCCGCCGCCGAGAACGACGGCGCGATCGCATGTCCTGACCAGTTTTTGCACGGCCGACCACAAACCGGTGTTGCTCAGCGCAAGCTTTGACAGGGGGTCGCCCTCGAGCGGGTCGGCGCCGCAGGTGATCACCAGGGCCTGCGGCTGCTGGTCGCGGGCCAGCGGCAGAACGGCGTGCTCGATGAGGTAGTCCAGTTCCGTATCGTTGAACCCCGCCGGCACCGGCAGGTTGCGGGCCGCACCGGCACCCCGGTCCTCGACCGGGCCCGAGTAAGGCCAGCGCTTTTCTTCGTGGATGGAAACGGTCAGGACCCGGTCGTCGTTTTCAAACGCGAACTGGACCCCGTCACCGTGGTGCGCATCGAGATCGACATAAAGTATTCGCTCGACACCCTGCTCCAGGAACGTCAGGACAGCGAATACCGGGTCGTTGAAGTAACAGAAGCCGCTGGCCCGTTCGCGCCGACCGTGGTGTGTGCCACCGGCCGGGTGAAACACGGTACGGCCATCCATTGCAAGCCGCGCGGCATGAATGGATCCGCCGACCGCGGTGCTCGCTCTTCGGTAGAGGCCCGGGAACAGCGGATTCTCCATCGTGCCGATGCGGTAGCGCTCCCGGGTTTCCCGGTCCACGCGTCCCGCGGCGTCGGCCCGGCGCAGCGCGGCGACGTAATCCGCATCGTGAAACTTCAGCAGTTCCGATTCACTCGCTCGCGGGCTTTCACGGTATTCTCCGGGTTCGAACCAACCCAGCACCCGGCACAGGTCGACGACGCCGGAAACGCGGATGATGGACAAGGGGTGGTGTTCGCCGAACGCGGCCTGGCGATAGACGTCGCTGCTGACGAAGAGCGCGGCCGGGTCGCCGCAGATCGCGGTTTTTTCAGCGGGAGTCTGCATAAGTGACCAATAGTATTCGATTTTACTAATAAATTGAAAACTGCAATAATCGGATTCCTTAACCGTCAACCAGGGTACGCGGAGACCACACGAACATGTCTGAAAACGGCGCAAACGCTATCGATCCGAACACGATGTCGATCATCGTCACCAAGGGCAGCCTTGACTGGGCTTACCCACCCTTCATCCTGGGCTCGACTGCCGCGGCGATGGGTCTCGAGGTGACCATGTTTTTCACTTTCTACGGCCTGTCCCTGCTCAAGAAGGATCTCAACCTGCAGGTCACCCCCTTGGGCAATGCGGCGATGGAAATGCCGATGGCCGGCGGCCACATGACGATGCCGAACATCGTCGGCATGCTTCCGGGCGTGGACGCAATGGCGTCCAAGATGATGAAAAACCTCATCAAGAAAAACGGCGTGGCGTCGGTCGAAGAACTGCGCGAGTTGTCGGTCGAGGCCGATGTGCGCATGATCGCCTGCCAGATGACACTGGAACTGTTCGACTACAAGAGGGAAGACCTGATCGACGGTATTGAGATCGGCGGCGCCGCCTCCTACATCGAGGTCGCCACACAGTCCCACATCAACCTGTTCATCTGAACGGGGCGGAATTCATCAACTTAAAGGAAAGCACCATGGCTGACAAAGTACTCGACGCAAAAGGGCTGAACTGCCCGCTCCCCATCCTGAAGGCAAAGAAGGCGCTCAAAGAACTCGAAGCCGGACAGGTCCTGCAGGTTCTGTCCACGGATCCGGGTTCGGTTGCCGACTTCCAGGCCTTTTCCCGCACCACCGGAAACAAGCTGCTCGAACACAAGGAAGA
>JASFSI010000007.1:0-14816 GCA_050114495.1 Lysobacterales bacterium
CACCGCTGCGCATGCGTTCAGCAAGACCGCGGCGACAGCGACGAGGGCAATGGTTGCGGAGCGCATCGATACCATCGGCGGACGTCAATTGTCCTGCATGATTTTGTTTTTCAGGTCAGCCACGCGACCATGCCGGCTGAACAGTCCGTTCATCATTGCCAGTATCGCCCCGGTCGCGAGGCCGAGCATCATCACGCCATTCGCTGCCTCGAGCGCGCCGAGCAGGCGATGCTCCTCGCTCATCACGATATCGCCGTAGCCGAGCGATGTGAAATTGACCGCCGAGTGGTAGAAAGCCGTGGCGAAATCGTCGAACTCGCCCAGCCACATGAACAACAGCGCCCAGGAAGTGAGCATGAAGGCCTGGCCCAGCAGCAAAATGCCCATCATGGCGGACAGGGCCGTCACGTCGTTCATCAGGCTGGGTCGTCCGGAGTCGGCTTCGAGGCGGCGGGTTACGAATCGAAGCAGCAGGGCGATTGCCATTACCAGGATGCCCAGGTCCAGGATCATCACCGCCAGTCCCATCAAGATATTGGAAAGCACGCAGCTTCTCCTTCAGCTTGCTGTTTCTTGGGTTTTCGCGTCATCATCGTGCATGGTCAGCCAGGCTTCAAAGAGCTTGTAGCCCAGGGCCAGCACGACGGCGCCGACGAACAGCCCCAGGATTCCGGACATCAGCATGCCGCCGATGGCGCCCAGCAAAATCACCAGCATCGGCGCTTCGACTCCGCGTCCCAGCATGATCGGTTTGAGCACCATGTCCAGGAAGGACACGGCGATCGCCCAGACGGCAAAAATACCGGCGACCGTGGTCGATTCCACCGAGAAAACGTAAGCGATGACGGGAAACAGGACCAGCCAGGGCGGCAGCTGGGCGATGCACAGCACCAGCACCACGAGCGCGAGTATTCCCGCCGCAGGCACGCCCACGGCCATCATGCCGACGCCTGCCAGGAACGACTGGATGAACGAGATGCCGAGCACGCCGACGGCCACGGAAGTCACGGTGGCCCCGGAGAGCTTCATGAAGTTTTCGCCTTCGTCACCCAGCAGTCGGCAAAAAAGTCTGCGCAGGCCAGTGACGATCTTCTCGGCATTGGCCAGGAATGCCGCTGCGATCAGGGTCGAGATGATGAATTGCAGGACACCGATACCGATGCCGGCAGCCCGCGAGAGCAATCCTCCGGCGGTTTCTTTGAGCAGGTGCGCATTTTCTTCCAGCCAGTCTTCGAAATTCGTTGCGGCCTGGGACCAGTTTGCGTAGACGCGCTCACCGATCAACGGCCAGTCCTTGACGTTTTCGGACGGCGGCTGGACATCGATATCGCCGGATTCCAGCGACGACGTGATGTTCTGCGCACTGTCGACGATGGATCCGACGAACAAGACCGCGGGGACAATCACCGTGGCCAGTCCAACAACCGTGAACAGCACGAGGGCAAGTTTCCTGCTGCCGCCGAGCAGGGACTGAAGCTTTTGAAACGGTTTGTGCATCGCCACCGCGATGACCGCCGCCCAGGCGATGACCGAAATGAACGGTTTCAGGATGTTGAGGCACCAGTAAAGGATAATGAAAATCAGCAGCAGGTTTACGGCGACCTCGATGGCCGTGCGAACCGTGCTGCCGTGAGCGGGCTGGTTCATTTTAGTTCCCTCTTCGCGATGCCAGTCACTTGCCATGCCGGCTTGCCTGGCGTTTGATTGTAAAAAGTCTACACCATTAATCGGCAGCGCCACGTCTATTGTCCGCGAACCCTGCATCGGCATTTTTTGTAGCCGCTTGATGCGAATCACCCTAGAATGCAGCGTTTCGATAACGAGAAATGAACGATTTACCATGCCAACGGATGCACCGCTGACCCCCGACGAACTCAAGCAGCTGCGGGACCGCCTAGACGCTATCGATACCGGAATCATCGACCTGATCGCGGAGCGGCTCGCGGTCGTGGAGTCCATCAGCGATCACAAGCTGAAGACCGGCGCACCCCTGCGCCACTTCGAACGCGAGCGCGAGGTGATCGAGCGCGGCGTGGAGCGTGCCGAATCGCACGGCATGTCGCCCCGCCTGGCACGGGAAGTGCTGGAAACCCTGATCCACCATTCCATCGGCAACCAGGAAACGCACCAGCTGGCCCGCTCGGGTCATGGCAAGGGTGCCCCCGCGCTGGTGATCGGCGGTCTGGGCCGGATGGGCGCCTGGATGTCCCGCTACCTCGATACCGTCGGTTACACGGTCGACGTGGCGGATCCCGTACAGGCTGAAACCCCGTTCAACGTGGTGGACGACTGGGAAAGTGTGATCGACGACTACCAGGTGATCGTGGTCGCCGTGCCGCTGCGGCCTTCCAACGCCGTGCTGCACCGCCTGGCCGAACTGAAGCCAAAAGGCCTGGTATTCGACATCGGCTCATTGAAGAGCCCGATGGAAAGCGGGCTCAAGGCGCTGGCAGATGCAGGCTGCCGGGTTTGCTCGGTGCACCCCATGTTCGGCCCCGACGAAATCGGGCTTTCAGGGCGGCATATCCTGTTCTGCGACGTCGGGCATGGAGCAGCCCTGGCCGAGGCGCGGGCCCTGTTCGCCCACACCGCGGCCGATTGCGTGGACTTGAGCCTGGCGGAGCACGACGAGGTCATGGCCTGGGTGCTGGGCCTGTCTCACCTGGTCAACATTGCTTTTGCCGGCGCGCTGGCGGAAAGCGGCGAGGCCGTGCCGCTGTTGCGCAGCATTTCTTCCAGCACCTTCAATGCGCAGCTCGGCGTGGCTGCCAAGGTCGTTTCCGAGAACCCGCACCTTTATTTCGAGATTCAGCAGGGCAATGCGATGACCGGCGATGTCGTCGAACGTTTTCGCAAAGTGCTCGACGACCTGGCGCGCGCGGTCCGCGTCGGGGATGAAATATCCTGGACCCGGGCGATGAAGCGGGCCAACCGAAGAATCCAGCCCGATCGCAAGCAGTAGCCCTCGGGCTGCGGGCCTGAAAGGTCTATAATGTAGGCAGGAACCCATCCTGCCGAGAAAACGATGCCAGCAACGCCAGGTCAACCGCTCCTGCCGGGAATGCTCTGCCAGCATAGTGATCCCGCCGATATTCCCTTTGAAACCACCGCTGAACTCCAGGACCTGATCGAGGTGCCCGGACAGGAACGCGCGCTGGAAGCGATGCATTTCGCAACCGGCATCGGTGTCGACGGGCACAACGTTTACGTGCTGGGTCGTCCGGGCAGCGGCCGGCATGAATTCGTGCGCCAGTTCCTGGAGAAAAAAGCGGCGGACCGGCCGGTCCCCGACGACTGGTGCTATGTCTACAACTTCGACGATCCGCGTGAGCCGACGGCGATTTGCCTGCCGCCCGGTTGCGGTCGAGAATTCAAGGAGGATGTCGGCCGGATCATCGCGGATGCGCAAACCGGCATTCCCGCGGCGTTTGAAAGCGAAGAATTCCAGGCCCAGAGGGAGTCGATCGCAGAATCTTTCAAGGAAGCGCAGGAATCTGTTTTTCGGGAAGTGGAGGAAGAAGCGAAGCAGCAGGACGTGGGCGTCGTGCAGACGCCGACCGGCTTCGCGTTCGTGCCGGTGCGAGAAGGCGAGGCCCTCAGCCCGGAAGAATTCAACAAGCTGCCCGAGGAAGAGCAGGAACGATTTCACGAGAACATCGGCGCGCTGACGAAGCGTCTGCAGACGGCGATGCGCGCGATGCCCAAGAAAGCCAGCGAGATGCGCCGCCAGGTGCAGGAGCTCGAGCGCGAAGTGGCCGGGCTTGCCGTGGCCGAATTGCTGGAAGACCTGAAAAAGAAATACGCTGACCTGCCGGCGGTCACCGGGCACCTTGACCGGATGCTTCGCGATATCGTGGAAAACGTTCCCCTGTTCCTGCCCACGCGGGATGCCCCGTCACCGCTTCCGCAGGCTGCGAACCCCGAGCCGGATGACTCCCGGCCGATGCGCCGCTACGACGTCAATGTCCTGGTCAACAGAAGCGGCGAGCAGCGTGCACCCGTCGTATTCGTGGAAAAACCGACCTTTGTCGAACTGATCGGGCGTATCGAGCACGAAACCGAGTTTGGCTCACTGGTCACCCATTTCAACCTGATCCGGCCGGGCTCCCTGCACCGTGCAAACGGCGGCTACCTGGTACTGGATGCAGAAAAACTGCTTTCCTACCCGCAGGCCTGGGACGGGCTCAAGCGCGCCCTGAAGTCTCGCGAAGTGCGCATCCGTTCGCTGGGGGACGAGGTGGGCATCGTCAGCACGGTCACGCTGGATCCAGAGCCCATTCCCCTGGAAGTGAAAGTCATCCTGATCGGGGAGCGGCGCTGGTACTACCTGCTGCAGGAATACGACCCGGAGTTTTCCGAGCTGTTCAAGGTGCCCGCGGATTTCGAAGACGAAATGGTGCGCAGCCGTGCGAACGTCGAAGAACTCTCCAGTTGGCTGGCCACGACGATCCGGCGTGAAGACCTCAAGCACCTCAAGCGCGATGCCGTCGCGCGCCTGATGGATGAAATTTCCCGGCTATCCGGGGACAGCGAGCGGCTTTCTTCCAATATTCACTTCGCTATCGACCTGGTTCGCGAGGCGCACTACTGGGCAGTGCAGAATGACCGGGACCTGATCGGCGCCGATGAAGTGCAGTTGGCGATCGATGCACGCGTGCGGCGGGGTAGCCGTGTCCGCGACCGCATGCAGGAAGAATTGATCCGTGAAACTTTCCTTGTCGAGACGCACGGTGCGCAGGTCGGGCAGATCAACGGGCTGGCCGTGATGCAGTTGGGCGACCTGGCCTTCGGCAGACCGCAGCGGATAACCGCCACTGTCGCGCTGGGATCCGGCAAGGTCATCGACATCGAGCGCGAGGTCAAGCTCGGCGGACCGCTGCATTCAAAGGGCGTTCTGATCCTGAGCGGTTTTCTGCGCTCGCGCTACGCGGTGGACCGGCCGCTGTCGCTGTCGGCGAGCCTGGTTTTTGAACAGTCCTACGGCGGCGTGGACGGTGACAGCGCATCCGCGGCTGAACTGTGCGTGCTGGCTTCCGCGCTTGCCAATGTGCCGTTGAAACAGACCTTTGCCATTACCGGCTCGGTGGACCAGCACGGCAGGATCCAGGCGATCGGCGGTGTCAACGAGAAGATCGAGGGATTTTTCGATATCTGCCGGCGCCGCGGACTGACCGGTGACCAGGGCGTTTTGATACCACTGGCGAATGTGAAGCATCTGATGCTGCGCCGTGACGTGGTGGAGGCCGTCGAGGCTGAGCAATTCAACGTCTATGCCGTTGACCGGATCGACCAGGCGCTGGAGCTGCTGACCGGGCTGCCGGCGGGCGTCCTCGGCGAAGACGGTTTGTTCAGCGAAGGCAGCGTCAACCGAAGGGTTCAGGACCGGTTGGCGCAGTTGGCCGATGCCCGCCGGTCCTTTGGCGGCCGGGAGGACGGAGACGGTGAACGTTCCTGAGATTGCAGTCCGTCGCATCGCGGTGCTCCTCGGGCCGGGAGGCGCCAGCCGTTTCCTGCTGGACTGCCTGAGACCGCTGCTCTTGACTGATCGCGATGTCGAGCTGCAGGGCATGTTCATGCGCGAGGCGGCCGTTCGGCACGCTGCAGAACTGCCGTTCGTCAAGGAATTGTGTCGCGTGACCTTTGCGGTGCGCGAATTCGACGGTGTTCAGTTCGAGCGGGCCCTGTCGTTGCGTATTCGAACGGCGCGCCAGGCACTGACGCTGCTTGCCGAGCACACGGGTGCAGAACACAGTTTTCGGGATGTGGAAGGTTCCGCCGTGGAATTGTTGCAACAGGCGATCGCCGCGGCTGACATCACGGCTTTCGAGCCGGCACGGCCGCAGATCTCCCCCACCTTGACGAAATACGGACAGCACAGCGGCAAGCGGCGCGTGGCCGTTTTATTGACCGAACCTGAACTGGGCAAGCCAACGCTGCGCGCAGCGGCAATGCTGTGCGGCGGCGATCTGTCCTGCCTTTATGTGCTTCTGCTTCCCGGCCCGGACGTGAAGATGGATGCCCTGCGGGGGCTGCTGCGCGATATGCGGATCGGAAATCCCGCGCGGGTCCGGGCGATCGACGGTGGCGATTTCAACGATCTGGCCCTGTCGCTGCGCGATGTCTGCGCCTCCATCGCTGTTGTGCCGGCGAGCCCTGAAATGACCGATCGAAACGGCCTGCAGTTTTTGCGCGGCCAGGTCCGCTGTCCTGTTTGTATTGTTCGAGACTGGTAATTTTCAAAGACAAAAAAAGCGGGCCCGAGGGCCCGCTTTTTGCTTGCGGGTTGCGCCCGCTTTTGTACTTATCAGAACTTGTAACCGACTGCAAAGGTGTAAACCCAGGGGTCGATGTTGACGTCGCCCAGCGATGCGCCGTCCAGCTTGGCCTTGGTGTCGATGTCCATGTAACGGGCCGAGAAGTTCAGCAGCCAGTTGTTTTCCAGCATGATGTCCGCGCCGATTTCGCCGGCGAGGCCAAAGCTGTCGCCCAGGCTCAGCTTGCTGCCCTCGAGCGCGCCGGTGGTCTTGGTGCTGAAGAACGTGGTGTAGTTCAGGCCCAGGCCGACGTAGGGCTTGAAGGTCTTGTCGGTCATGAAGTGGTACTGCAGGGAAACCGTCGGGGGCAGGTGCTTCGTGCTTGCCACTTTGTCACCGCCGTTCAGGTTGATGTCGTGCTTGAAGGGGTAGGCTGCGAGTACTTCGACCGAAAGGTTCGGGGTCAGCATGTACGCCAGGTTGACGCCCAGCGAACTGCCGGAATCGACGTTGACGACGGGGTGGTTATTGCCTTTCGGGCTGACCGTTGTCCAGCCGGCGCGGACGAGCATGTCGCCTTTTTCCAGCGCCATCGCCGGGGCCGCGAAAAACGCGGACAGAAATACTGCTCCAAGGACTGCTTTGAATTTCATTTTTTGACTCCTGCCAAGTGTAAAAAAATAATCCCAAATTATATCATGTCTAGGATTCCCCGAAATGGATTCATACCCATACAATTTCAATGCCTGCAGCAATAAATTTCATGCCGGACTCGAGTCCGTATCGGCTGGCAGACGGCTTAGGCACCGGTCCGAAGGAAGGCGGCGGCATACTCCTCGAAAGCATAATGGTTTACCATAGCCACCCGGTTTTTGAGTTGACGAACGAGTCCAGGAACAACCATGAATTCATCCATCGTGTTATCGGTGTTGAGTGACGATCGGCCAGGCATTGTCGAGACACTGTCCGACGTACTGGCCAGCAACGGCGGCAATTGGACCGAGAGCAGCATGCTTTCGCTGGCCGGCCAGTTCGCCGGAATCCTGCTCGCTGAACTGCCGGAGGAGCGCAGCGATGCGTTCCTGGACGCGCTGAGCGCACTGCAGGCCGATGGAATCCACGTCACCGCCCGGACTGCTCCCGGCAGCAGCGAGGACAACGACACGCGCGCGGTCGCCCTGGAACTGGTTGGCCAGGACCGGCCCGGCATCGTGCATGACATATCCGAGGTGCTGGCCCGTCACGCCGTGAACGTGCACGAACTCGAAACGACCGTGCAGAGCGCGTCGATGTCCGGCGAACGCCTGTTCCTTGCCCACGCCAGGGTTTTCATTCCGGCCGCGACGGATACCGACAAGCTGCGGGAAGAACTGGAAGACCTCGCCAACGAACTGATGGTAGACCTCAGCCTGGAAACACCTCAGACGTAGTCCAACCGCCCGGTGAAGTGCCGCAGCGGCCGTCTAACCAGGCACGTATCCCGCTGTTTGCCGAGGTCACGCGCGAGGTACGGGGCCGCCGGATGCAGCCAGCAGTGCTCGACTCCTGCCGTGATGAATTTTGCCTGCCAAGCCGGCCAAACGGTGGTCTATTCGTCCTGTTCGCGGTCCTGCTTTACAGCAGCCAGATAATCCCGGTTTTCTTGAAGAACTTGTACCAGCTGCGCTGGCGCTTGGTGGACCGTCCCTTCATGCCTCCCTTGTCCATGACGGCTTTGCGCAGTTGCAGCCACTCGGGCGAACCCCAGAGATAGGCATTCTCGATCAGTTCGTCGAAACTGGCGTGCACATCGGCGGCCAGTCCGGGGTCGTGGAAGAAAAAACCCATCTCGTTGTTGTACAGGCGCGAGCGGTAGTCGAAATTGGTGGTGCCGATGAATCCGACGTCCTCGGCCACCAGGAACTTGGCGTGCAGTTTGCCGTAGTGCTTCGTGCCGCCCAGCAGCACGGAATCGAGGCGCCCGATTTCGTAGACCCTGAGCCGGGGGTGATTGATCAGCCCGGCCCAGGTCTCGCTGTTGACCAGGGCCGCGCTCAGCTCTTCGTTGTCGTCGAGTTCGAGCCACTCTTCACGCAGGTTCGGGGGCAGCAACAGGCGCGGCGCCGTCTCCATATCGATAATGGACTGGGCCGGAAAGTTGTCCGAAGTCAGCACCGAATTGGTGATCAGTTCGAGGCTGTGTTCGGGGTGTTGGTTCAGCCATTCGCGAAACGCCTCGGCCTCGTCCATGACTGGTTTACCGTCCCGGTCCCGGTACTCGGCCAGGAACATGTAGGGCGAGGCGATCCGCAACGAGCGCAAGTGGGGTGCTTCCTCCCCGATCCGGCGCAGGGTTTCCATGATGGAATTGGGGTTGGCCTGTTGGTTGCGATCTGCGTCCGACACGACGGACTTGTCGGTCAGGTTGCCCAACTCGTGCGCCAGGCGTACCTTGGAGACGTGGAAGCCTTCGTTCATGAACGCGTCCATCGCCTCGTAGTATGGCCGAAAGTAGTCAAAAGACTTCAGCCTGGCCAGTTGCTCCTGTGCTTTCTGTCGTTCCCGCGCGTACTGATTGGCGTTGTTGGGCGAGCTGCCCGGCCGAATACGCTTGTTGAAGTCCAGCAGAAACAGGATCGTGGCGTAGCCCTCGCTGACTTCACCGACCGTGATGTCTTCATCGAGGCTCTGATCGTGCGAGCGCAGCAGAATCTCGGCGTCTCGAAAAGCCTCCGGGTCGATGCTGCCGTCTCCGCGAATGCCGTAGTAATCCTCGGAGATATTGCGTCCACCGGTCAGCACCGCGGATTTCGACTCGAAGCTGCCGTCCTTGACCAGCAGCTTGTCGTGTGAACGCCGGTTCGGGTTGCCCAGTTTCGTGATCGCATTGAACACCACGACCTGCACACGTGCTTTCTTGTTGGTCCGTTCTCCCTCGCTGTTGCGCATGAAGCCGGCATCGTCGGCGCAGGTCTCCAGGGCTTTGAGACCCTGCTGGGCCAGGCCGCTAAGGGATCCCGCGGCATCCACGATGACACGGATGTCGACACCGCGCTTCACCGCGTTGCACATGGCGCCGAGCATGGCCTGGCCGACCATGTCCGTTTTGAAAATGTAATAGGCGAAATCGATGGTATGCTCCGCGTTCTCGATCATCCAGAGCTTGGCCGCGAGCGACTGAATGGCGGCCTCGTTGCTCGGCCCGAGATACTTGGTGAGGGCCCGCTGGATCGGTATCCCGGCCTCCTTGCCCAGCGCGATCAGGTCGATGCCGTGGTCCGAATAGGGCCGCCAGCTGCGTGTCTCGTACACTCGGTTGATTTTCGGGTCGTCGATTGCGCCGATCGGCGGGCAGCCCGGCAGTTTCTGGGTTCCCGGCGGGCAGGGTTCCTGCCGCGGTTCAGTTGCGCAGGAGGCCAGGGTGAGTGCGGCGGCCAGGGCCACAGGAATCAGGATGCGATTCGCTATGCTCATGGGTTCTCGCTCCATTCGATTTCGGCTGCTACGGCGTAGTGGTCGGACACGACGTCAGGATACACCGCGTAACGCCGGAAACGCAGCCCCGGCGAGACCAGGATCCAATCGAGGCGAACACCCTTGTCGCTGTAAGTCGCCATGCCAACGGCGTGCGGCTCGTAGGCCCGCAAGTCAAGATTTTCCGCCAGTAATTTCAACGACGAATCTTCGGAAAGCCAGTCCGTGTTGAAGTCGCCCATCAGGATCATCGGCCCTTCGATATTTTCCAGGGCGCGGGTCATCTCGTCGATCTGCGAGCGCCGTACCGAGCGCCGGGAGAAGTCCAGGTGTACGGAAACAAAGGTCAGGTTCAATGGTTGATCCAGCCTGCCTCCCGGGTTCCAGGCCAGTTCCGCCCGGGTGAACCCCTTGGTGGTTGTCGGCCAGGATGGCTGAAAACTGTGTATCTGCTGCCCCTTCAGCGGGTGTGGTGAAATCAGTGCGGTGCCAAAACGGTAAATGCGGTTCGACGCATGGATTCCGTGTACGAGGCAGTGGTAGCGTGACTGCCGGGCCAGAAATTCGGCGTGGTTGAACTTGCCGCTCCACCAGGAAGGTGCATCCACTTCCTGCAGGGCGATAACGTCGGCGTTGGCGCGGTCGAGCAGGGTGGCGAGTTCCGCCAGATTCTGCCGAATGCGCTCCTTGCTCAGGAACATCTGGTTGCGGGCATCCTTGCGGCCATGCGCCATGTTCAGCGTGCCCACGGTCAGGAACGTGGAATCCACGGGTGTGGACGATCCGTCACAATCGGGTGAGTCGGCTCTCGCCGTTGATACGAGCAGCATGAGGGTGACCAGTGCCAGGAAGCATTGGTTCGAGGCTTGTTTAAGTAACCGGGACATGCATCTCGCTGCTCGGGCCGTTCGACTGATGTTCCCACATTCAGGGTCGAAAAATCGACCGTGCCGGGTAAAGGGCGGATGGTTCAGGCGGCGAATGTTGACCGGGCAGCCAGGCTAAGCTGTCCGCTATCGCCTCAGACGTAGTCGAACCGCCCGGTGAAGTGCCGCAGCGCCTTGGGCTGGCGAATGAATTTCATGCCCCGCAGGTTCTCGCGGTTCTCGTACACGCTGGCGACCACCTCGACCACGTAATCCATGTGGGCCTGCGTGTACATGCGGCGCGGGATCGCAAGCCGCACGAGGTCCATGTGAGCCGGAGATTCAGTGCCGTCGGGGTGCAGGCCGAACATGGCGGTGCCGATCTCGCAGCCGCGGATGCCGCCTTCCTTGTACAACTCCACGGCCAGTGACTGGCCCGGGTACTGCAGCGGCGGGATGTGGGGCAGCAAGCGGCGCGCGTCGATGTAAACGGCGTGCCCGCCGGCCGGTTTCATGATCGGAACCCCGGTTTCAGAAATATGCCGGGCCACGTACTCGGTCGAGGCGATGCGGTATCTCAGGTAGTCTTCCTGCACCACTTCCTCCAGCCCGGCGGCAATCGCTTCAAGGTCCCGGCCGGACAACCCGCCGTATGTCGAGAACCCTTCCGTCAGGATCAGCCGGTTGCGGCACTGGACCGCCCAGCCCTCGTTGTTCATGGCCAGCCAGCCGCCGATGTTGGCGAGCCCGTCCTTCTTGGCGCTCATCGTGCAGCCGTCGGCGTGGGAGAACATTTCACGCACGATCTCGATGACAGGCTTGTCCCGGTAGCCTGGCTCACGCTGCTTGATGAACCAGGCGTTCTCGGCAAAACGGCAGGCGTCGATGAACAGCGGTATGCCGTGGCGGTCGCAGACCGCGCGTGTCTGGCGAATATTCTCCATCGATACGGGCTGGCCGCCACCGGAATTGTTCGTGATGGTCAGCATGCAGAGCGGCACGTTTTCCGCTCCGTGCTCGGAAATGAAGGCGTCCAGCCTGTCGATATCCATGTTGCCCTTGAACGGATGCTCAGAGTCGGGGTCGCGGCCTTCGGCAATGACCAGGTCTACCGCCTCGGAACCCTGCGCTTCGATGTTGGCTCGCGTGGTATCGAAGTGCGTGTTGTTGGGAATAACGTGATGGGGCCTGGCGACCATCGTGAACAGGATGCTTTCCGCGGCTCTGCCCTGGTGTGTGGGGATCAGGTACTTGAAGGGCATCAGGTTTTCCACCGCGGACTTGAAGCGGTAGAAAGACGGGCTGCCGGCGTAGGATTCGTCACCCACCATGATCGCGCCCCACTGGCGGGCGCTCATGCTGGCCGTGCCGGAGTCGGTCAGCAGATCGATCAGGACATCATCGGAGTGCAGGGTGAACAGGTTGTAATGCGCCTCGCGGATGCACTGTTCGCGCTCTTTGCGCGTGGTCATGCGGATGGGTTCGACGGACTTGATCCGGAATGGTTCGATGATGGTTTTGGGGATGCTCATTGTTTCAATCCTGGAGTGGCAGTGCGGTCGTGTATTTCACGCGCCGCAGGGCAAAGCTGGAGCTGGCCGAGTGGACACTCGGAAGATCCAGTATCTGCGTGTTCAGAAAATCGTTGTAGGATTCCATGTCCCGCGACAGGATCAGCAGCACGTAGTCACGACCGCCCGAAACCGAGTAACACTCCATCACCTCGGGAAGGGTCTGCACGTGCTCTTCGAATTCCCTGCGCGTCTGTTTCGAGTGCCGGGCCATGCTGACGGAGAGCAGGACCTGGATTTTCAGGCCCAGTTTTTTTGGATTCAGCAGCGCGACCTTGCTCTCGATCACGCCGGCATCCTCGATTTCACGTATCCAGCGCCAGACGGAAGTTCTCGACTTGCCGGAAAGTTCCGCCAGGTCGATCTGGCTCAGTGTCGTGTCCTTCTGCATGGCATCGAGCAGTCGGCGCTCGGATCGGGACAATTTACGCATAACAAATGTTCCAATTAAATATTATTTATGAAACCGATGTTTAAAATATATCGCAAAACAATGTTTGGTGAAACACTTATCCCGCATATTTGAACGATAATGAGTGTTATAAAATTACCGGAGTTGCCCGCGCACTCCTATAATGAGCAAGAGACATTGGAGAAATTTTATGACGGATATTTTTGAAAACCCGATGGGTCTCGACGGCTTCGAGTTCGTCGAGTTCGCTTCGCCGAAGCCGGGTGTGCTGGAACCCGTGTTCGAAATGCTCGGCTTCACCGAAGTCGCGCGCCACCGTTCCAAGGACGTCTCCCTGTTCCGCCAGGGCGGCATCAACTTCATCGTCAACCGCGAGCCGAAAAGCTACGCGGCCTACTTCGCCGAGGAGCACGGCCCCAGCGCCTGCGGCATGGCTTTTCGTGTGAAGGACGCGCACAAGGCCTGGAAGCTGGCGCTGGAGAAGGGCGCGCAGCCGGTCGACATTCCGACCGGGCCGATGGAACTGCGCCTGCCGGCGATCAAGGGCATCGGCGGCGCGCCGCTGTACCTGATTGATCGCTACGAGGAAGGCCAGAGCATCTACGACATCGATTTTGACTGGCTGGAGGGCGTCGACCACCATCCCGAGGGCTGCGGCTTCCAGCTGATCGATCACCTGACGCACAACGTCTACCGCGGCCGCATGGCGTACTGGGCCAATTTCTACGAGCGCCTGTTCAACTTCCGCGAGATTCGCTACTTCGACATCAAGGGCGAATACACCGGCCTGCTGTCAAAGGCCATGACGGCGCCCGACGGCAAAATCCGCATCCCGCTGAACGAGGAGGCCTCGAAAGGCAGCGGCCAGATCGAGGAGTTCCTGATGGCCTACAACGGCGAGGGCATTCAGCACATCGCCCTGATCTGCGACGATCTCTATGCCTGCTGGGACAAGCTGAAAGCGCGCGGCGTGCCGTTCATGACGCCGCCGCCCGAAACCTACTACGAGATGCTCGCCGAGCGCCTGCCCGGCCACGGCGAACCGCTCGAGGAACTCAAGGCGCGCGGCATTCTGCTGGACGGCTCGACCGAGGAGGGCGATCCGCGCCTGCTGCTGCAGATTTTCTCTGAGACCCTGATCGGCCCGGTGTTCTTCGAGTTCATTCAGCGCAAGAAAGACGAGGGTTTCGGCGAGGGCAACTTCAAGGCCCTGTTCGAATCGATCGAGCGCGACCAGATCCGGCGCGGCGTGGACTTGGGGTGATCCCGGATATTTGCTGCGCAAATTCCGGGATGACGACGATAGTTGCTGCGCAAATTCCGGGATGACGATTCTATTTGCTGCGCAAATTCCGGGATGACGTTGATAGCTGCTGCGCAAATTCCGGGATGACGATTCTATTTGCTGCGCAAATTCCGGGATGACGATTCTATTTGCTGCGCAAATTCCGGGATGACGACGATAGCTGCTGCGCAAATTCCGGGATGACGATGATATTTGCTGCGCAAATTCCGGGATGACGATGATATTTGCTGCGTAGATTCCGGGATGACGGTCCCGCTGTCGAAGCCGTCATTGCGTCCAGGGGTTAAGATAGCGGCATGAAATTCGTCGACGAAGCCAGTATCTCGGTCGCCGCCGGCAACGGCGGCAACGGTTCCGCGTCTTTTCGGCGCGAAAAATACATTCCTTTCGGCGGCCCCGACGGCGGGGACGGCGGGCGGGGCGGCAGCGTGTTCCTGGAAGGCGACTCCGGCCTGAACACGCTGGTCGACTTCCGCCACCTGAGGAAATATAAAGCACAGAACGGGCAGGGCGGTTCCGGCCGCAACATGACCGGCAAGAGCGGTGAAGACATCGTCGTGCGCGTGCCGCTCGGCACCATCGTAACGGACGAGGAAACCGGTGAGTTGCTCGGCGAGGTGACACAGCAGGGCGAGCGCATGCTGGTGGCGAAGGGCGGCAAAGGTGGCCTCGGCAACGTGCATTTCAAGAGTTCAACCAACCGCGCACCGCGGCGGACCGTTCCGGGCGCAGCGGGCGAGACCCGGCAGCTGCAGCTGGAACTCAAGGTGCTGGCCGACGTGGGCCTGCTGGGTTTTCCCAACGCGGGAAAGTCCACCCTGATCACCGCCGTTTCAGCCGCACGACCCAAGGTGGCCGATTACCCCTTCACCACGCTTTACCCGAACCTCGGTGTGGTGCGCATCGACGTGGAGCGCAGTTTCGTGATCGCCGATATTCCGGGCCTGATCGAGG
>JASFSI010000008.1:0-14646 GCA_050114495.1 Lysobacterales bacterium
CGAGGCGATGAACCAGAACATGCCCTGGCGGAAAGACCGGTCGACCTGCGCGTTGTAGACGCCCGCCAGGTTTTCGGAGATCACGTCACGAAACCAGCCGTACAGAATGAGGCCGAACAGAGCGAATCCCAGAACCATCAGCCAGCTGCCCACGCCCACGCTGTTGATGGCCAGGACAGCACCGATGACGAGAAAAAGCACGCCGAACATCGTGATGATCGGCCAGGGGCTCTTTTCCGGCACGTAATAGTGACCGTTACTGCTTGTCATGCAAACGTCTCCCGTTCAGGACGCGTCGTTTGAACGACCGCGCCGCGGATCTGTTGCTGCGCGCACGAGGATTCAGCCACGCCCGGCCCCCTCGTCGTCGCCGATTTTCATCACGCTGTAACTCAGCGTCAGCGAATTGATGTTGGGCGGCAGGTCGGGTGAAACGATGAACTGCAGCGGCATCGCGACGGTTTCGTCGCCTTCGAGTGTCTGGTTGTTGAAGCAGAAACACTCCATCTTTGCGAAGTAGTTACTGGCCTGCCACGGCACGATGCTGGGTATGGCCTGTCCCGTAACCGTTTTTCCGGAACGGTTCACCGCCATGAAATCAACGCGGTAGGATTTGCCCGGTTCGACTTCCATTTTTCGTATTTCCGGGGTCACGGACCAGGGCAGGCTGGGATTCACCGTTACGTCAAAACGCACCGTGATCAGCCGGCCCTGCGACTGCGATCCGGCAGCCTCGATATCCTGGCGCAGGTTTTTGGCCTCGCGCCGCTGCTCGAGCGTCTCGATGCCGGTGACCTCGCATACCAGTTCGTAAAGCGGCACCAGCGCAAAGCCGAAAGCGAACATCAGGACGACCAGAGCGCCCAGCCTGAGCCCCGTTTTGCGGTTTTTCCTGCGGTTCGCGTCGCTCATCCGGGCAGGTCGATGGCCAGCTTGAACAGGTTGATCCAGAACGGAACCGACAGCAGCATCACCACCACCGCGATCAACCCGAGGATGACCGCGGTGCGGATGTTCTTCTTTCTCAGTTGCGGGTCCTGCTGCATGTTCATTTCACTTCCGGTGCGGTCTCCCAGGTATGGAACGGAGCCGGTGAGGGCACCTCCCACTCGAGTCCTTCGGCGCCTTCCCAGGGGCGCGCCGGGGCCGGCTCACCGCCGCGGATGCACTTGATGATGATGTACAGCAGCAGCAGGTGGCTGAGCCCGAACAGGATGCCGCCGATACTGGACACCACGTTGAACTCGGTAAACATCACGTTGTAGTCGATGATGCGCCGCGGCATGCCGGCCAGCCCCAGGAAATGCTGCGGAAAAAAGGTGATGTTGAAGCTGATGACGTTGGTCCAGAAGAAAATCTTCGCCAGTTTTTCGTCGTACATGTGCCCGGTCCACTTCGGCAGCCAGTAGAACACCCCGGCGAACAGTCCGAAAACCGCGCCCGGCAGCAACACGTAGTGGAAATGCGCCACCACGAACATGCTGTCGTGGTACTGCATGTCGGCCGGCACCACCGCCAGCATGACGCCGGAAAGCCCGCCGAAAGTGAAGGTCAGCACGATGGCCGCGGCAAACAGCATCGGCGTCTCGAAGGTCATCGACCCGCGCCACATGGTGGCGATGAAATTGAAAATCATCAGGCCGACCGGGATCGAGATGATGATCGTGCCGATCATGAAGTAGTTGACGGCTGCCAGCGACATGCCGATCGTGTACTGGTGGTGCGCCCAGACGACCATGCCGATCGAGGCGACGGCCAGCATCGCGCCCACCATGCTGTGGTATCCAAACAGGGGCTTGCGCGCAAAGGTCGGGATCACGTGCGACAGCACGCCGATCGAGGGCAGAATCAGGATGTACACCTCGGGGTGCCCGAAGAACCAGAACAGGTGCTGGAACAGCACCGGGTCACCACCGCCCGAGGCAATGAAAAAGCTGGTGCCGAAATGGCGATCGAACAGCAGCATGGTCACGCCGCCGGCCAGCACCGGCACCACGAGGATCAGCAGGAACGCCGTGACCAGCCAGGCCCAGCAAAAGATCGGCATCTTCATCATTTTCATGCCGGGCGCGCGCATGTTGAGCAGGGTCACGATGATATTGATCGAGGCCAGCACCGAGGAAATGCCCAGCAGGTGAAAGGCGAAAATAAGGAAGTCCATCGCCATGCCGACCTGCAGCGACAGCGGCGGGTACAGCGTCCAGCCGGTGTTGATCTGGCTTCCTCCGCCCGGAAAAAAGGGCACGACGAAAGACAGGACCAGCATGACCGCAGCCGCAGGCAGCAGCCAGAAGCTGAGGTTGTTCAGGCGCGGCAGGGCCATGTCCGGGGCGCCGATCATCAGCGGAATCATCCAGTTGGCCATGCCGGCCGCCGCCGGCATCACCGCGCCGAAAATCATCAGCAGCGCGTGGTTCGTGACCAGGTTGTTGTACAGGTCCGGATCGACCAGCTGGATGCCGGGCATGAACAGTTCCGCCCGGATCACCATGGCGCTCGCGCCGCCCAGGAACAGCATGACCAGCGAGAAGATCAGGTACATGCTGCCGATGTCCTTGTGGTTGGTGCTGAACAGCCAGCGCCCGATGCCGGCGGGCGGGCCGTGGTGCTCGTGGTGCCCGGCGTCGTGATCCATAACGGTACTGCTCATGAGTGCTCTCCTCGCCTTCTGATCTCTTTATTCTTTGCCTGCGTCTCAGCGCGCCGCCTTGATATCGGCGGGCTGCACGATGTCCCCGGTGTCGTTGCCCCAGGCATTGCGCTCGTAGGTGATGATGGCGGCCAGTTCAAGGTCGTTCAGCATGTTCCAGGCCACCATCGCCGTGCCGGCTTTTCCGTTCAGTACAATGTCCATGTGCGCGGGCAGGTCCGCGGTCGCCATCTGGCTTCCAGCCAGCGGCGGGAACGCGGGCGGCATGCCCTGACCGTTGACCTGGTGGCAGGCGGCGCACTTCGTGTCGTACAGTTCCTTGCCGCGCCCCATCAGCTCGTCCAGCGTCCACTCCTTGTCCATCTCGGCCTCGGCAGCGGCCGCCAGCAGCGTGGATTTCTGATCCGCGACCCAGTCGTCGAACACGTCCTGGGATACCGCCTCGACCACGATCGGCATGCGCGCATGCCAGGTACCGCACAGTTCCGCACACTGACCGCGGAACACGCCCTCGCGGTCGATCTCGGTCCAGGTCTCGGTGATGTAACCGGGAATCGCGTCTTTTTTGAAACCCAGCTCGGGAACCCAGAAGGCATGGTTCACATCGGCCGAAGTATGCAGGAAGCGGATCTTGCGGTGCGTCGGCAAAACGAGCCTGTTGTCCACTTCGCGCAGGTAGAGATCGCCGGCCTCTTCCTTGGGCACGAACCGGCTTTCTACCGTGATGCCCTCCTCGAGGTACTGGAATTCCCACCACCACTGGTGTCCGATGACCTTCACTTCCATCAGGTCCTTGTCTTCGGGAATCAGCCAGAGGTTTCTCAATGCCGACTGTGCCGAACCGGCGATGGTCAGGTCGACGCCGAGCACGATAGCCGGCACCAGGACCCACGACCAGCGGCCGAACCAGCCCTCGTGGAACCGTGAATCCGCCTTGAAGCCGCGGCTCTTGCGGTGCGCCCAGATGGAATAGATGACAATGCTGAATACGATGATCAGGATGACCGTCGTGATCTTCATCGTCAGCATGTGGATATCGTAGATTTCGCGGGCGCTGCCGGAAGCGGGTTCCGGAAAATTGACGCCCGGCGCGTCGGCCAGGAGCGGGGAAGCGAGCAGCAGCAACAGGCCCGCGACTACGAGGTAGCAACAACTTGTGAGGCGTTTCATCGACTCCCCTGTATTTATTCATTCTTCACTGCGGCCCGAGCACACACCGGTTCCGCGCCGGCCATTTCTCGGCGACCTGCCAGGCCTTGCGTTTCGACTCGAAACGAGTGAAAGATCCCGGCCCGCCGGGGCAGCAGTCAAAACACGATTGCATGGGGCTGATCGTCCACCTTCAACGCCAGCCTCGACATCAACCAGAGGCGCCGGAACTCGAGGTCAATTCTTAACGGCACCTTAATTGATCTGCGTCAATATATCAGCGTGGCTGTGTGACGCAAGGAATTTGTTTGAATCAAAGGCGCGCAAGTGGGTGCTTTTAAATCGAAAATTCCAGAAACAGAATCGATCGACCAGAAGAAAATCAGGCACGCCTACCGGCGAAACAACGATTGACTGAATTCAAAAGGCAAAATCACGGCTTGCGGGCATTCCCCCGCCGGGAATCGTCGCGATGGTTCAAAGCGACTCGTATACCTCCGCCAGATCGGCGGCGAAGCGGGGCGCCGTCCACTCGCGCGCGTAGGCGGCGGCCTCCATGGACAGGCGGGCTCTCAGGGCTTCGTCTTGCAGCAGGCGAACGACCTTGGCGCTGAAATCATTGACATCGTCTTTTGCCACCAGTGCGCCGCGGCCGGCACCCAGGATATCCCGGGTGCCCATCACGGCCGTCGAGACCACGGGCGTGCCCGCCGCCATGGCCTCCAGCAGAACCAGGCCCTGCGTTTCGGTGCGCGAAGAAAACACGAAGACATCGCCAGCCTCGTAACAGGCCTGCAGGTCGCCCTCTCTTGAAAGGTAACCCAGGAAACGCACGTTTTCGCCGAGCCGACGCCTCTCGACCAACCGGCGGACGTGCTCGAGGGCCGGACCCGCCCCGGCCACGATCATCAGCACGTCGGGAAGGATTCGACGTACCTTATCGACCACGTCGACGAGGAAATCGATGTTTTTCTCGTGCGCAATGCGGCCCACGTGGAGGACCAGCGGCCGCCCCGAATCGAGACCGGTTTTGTACTTGAACGCCTGTACGTCGCCTTTCGCAAAATCCTCTTCAGCGAGACCAGTCGGCAGCACGCGTGTCCGGGTGGTGACCCCGTACTCGCCCAGCCGCTCCTGCATCGCCATGGACGGCACCACCAGCAAATCGACCTGGGTCGCCTGCCGGCGCGTAAAGAACCGCGCGGCATAACGCGTCAGCCACCGGGGCAGAAAATTCAGGTAGTGGTGCAGGTATTCCTCGAAAAACGTGTGATAGGTCTCGACGCAGGGTATGCCCGCGGCGCGCGCGAAATGAATGCCCGCGTAGTGCGCGCGAAAGGGTGTCTGCACGTGCACGATATTGAAGGTCTCGCCTTTCAGAAGGTCCAGCGCCCGGTCCAGCTCCTTGTCCTTCATCAGGCGATCCTCGGGATCGTGCCAGACCGTGCGGCCAGGCACGCGAACGACATCGGGATCGGTTTCTTTGCGGTCATCGTAAGCCGGGGCGACCAGGGTCACGCGGTGCCCCAGCTTCTGCAATTCGCCCCGAAATGCCGCGATCGACGTGGAAACGCCGTTGATGCGCGGAAAATAGACGTCGGTAAGCATCAGTATGTGCATCGAACGGGAATAATGCATCACAAGCGATGACAAACGCGTTACGGCGGCCAACACCGTTGTTCGAAAATCTCAGCCGCTGGCGATCTGCCTCTCGCGCCAGGCCGCCAGCACTTCCTGTTCACGCTCCGCGCTCATGCCGGCGCGCAGCTCTGCCCGGCGTTCATCGGGCTGCGTATTCCACCAGGCCAGCGTGTCCCTGGCCGTCTCGGAAACGGAACGAAAAGTCATGCCTGCATCGATCGCTTTCTGCGCGGACCAGGTCAGTGAACCCGCCAGCGGGCTGTCCCCATCCGCCCACAGGTGCAGGTCGCGCCAGGGCTGCACATCCTGCGCTTGAAGAAAATCGGCCGGGACCCAGGTCAGCTTCGCATCGGGGTTCACCGCGTCTCGTGTTTCGGCCAGAAAGTCGCCCCAGGGCATCGGCATGCTGACCGCGTTGTAGGCGCCCTCGATGCGGTTCTCGACGCAGCGCAGCAAAAATTGCGCGAGGTCACGCACATCGACAAACTGGGTCTGGTCAGAGGGCTTGCCGGGTGCCAGCACCTCCCCGCCCCGTGCCATGCGCACCGGCCAGTAGGTATAGCGGTCGCTGCGATCCAGCGGCCCGACGATCAGGCCGGGCCGAATCTGCGTGATTTGCCCCTCGAACGCCTCTTCCACCGCGCGCTCGCAATAACCTTTGAGCTGGCAGTAGTAAGCCGAAATGTCTTCGCTCTCAGGATCTTCAAGCGTGGCGCTCGGACGTTCCTCGGTTCCGCCCTTGCCTCCTTCGGACCAGTTTTCATACTGGCAGATTGTCGAAACGAACACGTACTGTCCGGCGTTTCCGGACAGCAGGTCGGCGGAAGCGCGCACCATGCGCGGCACATAACCGGAGTTATCGATCACGGCATCCCATGTTCTTCCCGCGAGGCCCGTCAGGCCGGCGTTCACATTCGGATCGCGGTCGCCGATAACGGTTTCCAGGTCCGGAAAGAGCCCGAGGTTGGTCTTGCCGCGGTTGAACAATGTGATTTCGTGACCACGTGCGCGCGCATATTCCACCGTGTGCGGCCCAAGGAAGCCGGTTCCGCCCAGGATCAGCAGCTTTAAAGGCCGGGGTGCCGGAGCGGCCGCCGCCCGCAGCAACCGTGGCGCCGCGCCGATGCCCAAACCGGCAGCCAGACCGTGCACGAAGTCGCGTCGATGCATGAATTGACTCCCCGTGACCTGCGATAGGATGATTCGAACGATAGTTGAAAACCGGCAGGTGCGCCAATGATCATAGAAACCGAACGCCTGGTGCTGCGAGAAATCGACCCGGAGCGGGACTTCGACGCCTGGGCGGAAACGATGGCGGACGCCGACACCGTGCGCTACCTCGGCGCCAAGCCCATGGTTCGTTCCGAAGCCTGGCGCAACATGGCGGTCGCGATCGGTCACTGGGCCATCCGCGGCTACGGCATGTTCTCGCTGGAGCATCGGCAGACCGGCGAATGGATCGGGCGCGTCGGACCGTACTTTCCCGAGGGCTGGCCGGGGCCCGAGGTGGGCTGGACCCTGTCGCCGCGTCACCGCGGCCGGGGTTATGCCACTGAAGCGGCGCGTGCGTCCATGGACTTCGTATTTGAAACTCTGGGCTGGCCGCGGGTCATCCACTGCGTCCTGGAGGGAAACGAGGCCAGCATCGCCGTGGCGGAGCGCCTGGGTTCGCAAAGGGTGGAGGTTCTGCAGGGCCTGCCCGGCATCACCCCGGACCGGGTGCTGATTTACGGGCAGAGCCGCGAGGAATGGATCGCACAGCGGTCGCCGGCCCACCCGGTCGAAAATTGATTCCAGCCGTGACTGCCCTTACCATACGCCATCCTGTCGCGGCATGAATCCAGCGTTTTTCTTTCCAAGCCGTTAAAATGGCATCGTTCGGGGTGTAGCGCAGCCTGGTAGCGCAACTGCTTTGGGAGCAGTGGGTCGGGGGTTCAAATCCCTCCACCCCGACCATTTACCATGACGTTTGGCGCACGCAGGCCACCGTGTGACCTGCTAGTCTGCCGCGGTGAATACCGCTGACGCGGCGTCTTGTTCAATCTGTAAAAACCGGGAAGACAAAGATGAAACTGAGACTCCTGATGGGCCTGGCCCTCACGCTCGCCTTGACGATCCAGACCGCGGCCGCCAAGGAGCTGCCGCTCGATCATTTCTTCAAGAACCCTGAATTCGCCGGCTTCCAGCTGTCCCCGGACGGGAAGCGGCTGGCCGCGATGGTCAACCTCAACGGCCGCATGAACCTGGCGGTGATCGACCTGGCCACGCGCAAGTCACAGGCCGTGACCAACATCAAGCGCCAGGACGTCAGCGGCTTCATGTGGGCCAACAACGACCGGTTGCTGTTCTTCATGGACAAGGACGGAAACGAGTCCTTCGGCATCTTCGCGGTCAACGCGGACGGTTCCTACCCACGCACGCTGGTCGAACCGCCGGAAGCGATGGCGCGCAGTGGACGCGCTTCGGAAATCCGCATCGTACAGGTTCTGGACATCCTCGAAGACGAGCCCGAATGGGTCCTGGTCCAGAGCAACGAGCGCCGCGCGTCGAACCCGGACGTGTTCAAGCTGAACATCATGACCGAAGGCCAGTCCAGGGGGCCCCTCGGTTCCGGCAGCAACACACAGCTGGTGCAGCGCAACCCCGGCAACGTGGCCGGCTGGTTTACCGACTGGGACGGCAACCTGATCGGCGCCAGCTTCCAGGACGGGCTCAATGTCGGCTTCATGATGCTGACCGACCGCGAGAACGATACCTGGGAAACCGTGTTGGAAACCCGCTTCGACGAGCCGGGCTTTGCGCCCGCCGCCATCACGGGCGACGGCGTACACGGTTACGTGACCTCGAACCTCACGCCGGACGGCAAGGCCCGCGACAAGGCCGCGCTCTACGAATACAACTTCGAAACCCGGGAATTCGGCGACCTGGTCTACGAGCACGACGTGGTCGACTGCTGCAACCCGATCATGAACCGTAAAGCACGCAAGCTGATCGGCGTTTCCTACATGGTCGGCAAACCGGAGATGGTGTACCTGGACCCGGTCTGGAAGAGCCGCATGGACGCGATCAACCGCGCGCTGCCCGACACGATCAACCGCATCAGCAGCCTCGACGACGAGGAGACCATCGCCGTCGTGACGTCCTCCAGCTCCACGCAGCCGCCGAAGTACTACCTGTTCGACATGATCAACAACAAGCTCGAATGGATGGCAGACTCGCGACCATGGGTCGACGCTTCGGTCATGGCGGAAATGAAACCGTATTCCTTTAAAGCCCGGGACGGCCGTGAACTGCACGGTTACCTGACCATCCCGCACGGCAGCGACGGCAAGAACCTGCCGCTGATCGTCAACCCGCACGGCGGTCCCTGGGCCCGTGACGGCTACAGCTACAACCCCGAACACCAGTTCCTGGCCAACCGCGGCTATGCCGTGATCCAGGTGAATTTCCGCGGCTCGACCGGCTTTGGCATGGACCACATGCAGTCGGCCTTCAAGCAGTGGGGGCAGTCCATGCAGGACGACGTTACCGACGCCGTCAAGTGGGCCATCGACCAGGGCATCGCCGACGCGGACCGCGTCTGCATCTACGGCGGCAGTTACGGCGGCTACGCCGCGATGGCCGGCCTGACCTTCACGCCGGAACTCTACAAGTGCGGCATCAACTACGTCGGTGTCACCTCCATACCGCTGCTGTTCGAAACCATGCCGGACGCCTGGGGCGACGGCGCCGCGCAAATGAAAGCCATGGTCGGCGACCCGGAAACCGAAAGGGAATTCCTGGAGCAGTGGTCACCGGTGCACCATGCCGACAAGATCCAGGCCCCGGTGTTCATGGCTTACGGCCGGCGCGACCCGCGCGTGAATATCGAGCACGCCAAGATCATGGAAAAGGCCCTGAAGAAAAACAACGTCGAGTACGAACTGATGATCAAGCGCAATGAGGGCCACGGTTTCCGCAAGGAAGAGAACCGCTACGACTTCTACGGCACGATGGAGAAATTCCTGGCTGAGAACCTCAAGTAAAGCAACGACCGGAAAGCCGTTCGCGGCGATCAGGATGCGCGGCGGCCCGGGTCCGGAGCGAAATGGCTCAGGGCCAGGACCGCCGCGAAACCGGCCAGCATGATGCCCAGTGACGCCGCCACGGTGGCGTCAAAGGCCTCCGGCAGAACCGGGCTGGAGTGAATCAGCCGGTCCTTGCCGCGCACGGTTTCGTACACGCGCTCCTGAAACGGCCAGATAACCCAGAGCGATCCGATCAGGATGCCCTTGATCACCAGCAGCGTGGGCTGATGGTAACGCTTCAACAACCACACGATAGCGCGCGAAAACACCGCCAGGCCGGTTATCATGCCCGCGCCGAACACGGCGATCACCGCCCATTGAAAACTGCCCAGCGCGTTGATGATGTAGGCGTATTTGCCGAGGATCAGCAGGATGAACGAGCCGGATATGCCCGGCAGCAGCATTGCGCTGATCGCAACGAAACCGCATAGAAAAATGAACCAGGCGGCGGTCGGAGTCTCTACCGGCACCAGGTTGACGACGGTGAAACCGATCGCCACGCCCAGCACCGCGAACGCCACTTCGGCCGCGCCGTAACGCTCCACCGCCCGCATGAGGATCACGACCGAGCCCGCGATCAGGCCGAAAAACAGGCCATACACCAGCTCGGGATGGGTCACGATCAGCCTGGGCAGCGGAACGACGTGCGTGAAAAACAGGATCGCGCCGAGGATACCGAGCGCCAGCGGAACCAGGAAGCCGAGGTCGTTTCGCGCCAGCGCGGCGCCCGGTTTGCCGCGCAGCAGCAGTCCGATCCAGACATGATCGAAACTGCGTATCGCGGTGAGCAGGCGTTCGTAGATTCCCAGTATCAGCGCCATGGTGCCGCCACTGACCCCGGGGATGATATCGGCGCCGCCCATGCAAAAACCTCTCAACAGGGTTGCGAAGGTGCTTCCCGGTGGTTCCGGGGCGTTCCGATCAGGTTTTGCCATGCGCTTCGTCCCCGGGCGTGCCGCCAGAACACGATGATGCCCCATGCCCGCGCGGTGTCAAGGCGAGGGCATGCCGCAAGCCGCCCCGAACAGCCTTCTTCACAGCAAGCCCTTGCTTGTGCGGCACCCCTTGATTGCTCCATACTCCAACTACTTTTCGACCAAACGGGAGATCCCCAGGATGAAATCCATCGCACGTATCCTTTTCACCGCAGTCGCCGTTTTCCTCACCAGCCAGGCCGCGTTTGCCCAGGACGATCCTGTCGACATGGTCATGACCGGCTGCGCCAGCGAAATCGAACAGTACTGCAGCCAGGTCACGCTAGGCGAGGGCCGTCTGCTGGCCTGCTTTTTCGCCCACGAGGACAAGTTGTCCGGGCAGTGCCAGTACGCGCTGTACCAGGCATCGGCCCAGCTCGAACAGGCCGTCAACGCCCTGATTTACCTGGCCACCGAGTGTGAACAGGACATCATGACCCATTGCGCCGCTGTCGAGGCCGGTGAAGGACGTATTCTCGAGTGCCTGCAAACCGCCGGTGACGCTGTCAGTGCAGCCTGCACGACGGCCATCAACGAAGTCGTCGAGTTCGAGTGAAGGCAGTCCGATGAAAAAAGAAACCCCGCTTGGGCGGGGTTTCTTTTTTACAGGCCCGAAAAACTAGGCACCGTACCTTCGAATGGCCCTGTCCAGCCTGGGCAGGACCAGGAAAATGAACAAGGCGACCAGAGCGGCGAGCGAAGCCAGGAAGACGAAGAACCACATCGGCTCCATGTGATTCTGCACGTTTCCGAGGAAACCGGAGAACTTGTTGCCAATCGAGGTGGCCAGGAACCATCCGCCCATAGCCAGGCCGGCCAGGCGCACCGGGGCCAGCTTGGTGACCAGGGAAAGCCCGATCGGTGACAGGCAAAGCTCACCGATCGTGATGACCAGGTAGAAGATGGCCATCCACAAGCCGGCCACCTTGACCGCCCCGCCGTCGGTCAGCGAACCGGCAAGGGCCATGATCAGCAGTGCAGCGGTAGTGAAAATCATGCCGTAAAGCAGTTTATGCGCCGTGGGCACGGGCTTGCCTATTTTCACCCGCCAGCCAAAGAACCAGACCACGAAGGGCGTCATGAACACGACCCAGAACGGGTTCCAGCTCTGATAGACCTCGGCGTTTACGACCTGCAAAAACTGGCCGCGCGGCAGCAATTGCGGGTCTTTTCCGTAGCGTTCGCGGTAGCCGTCGTAGATCGCCGAACGGGTGTTCTCATCAACTACGAATACCGGCAGCAGGCTGCCGTCCGTGAGCGTCCTCAGGAGCACCACCTGGTCCTTTGGAATCGAGCCGTCGGTCAGAGCAACCGTGATGATGTCTTCGCCATGAGCGCCCTTGTCGTTGCGCACATCGATCTGGTCGTCCGCATACACCTTGACGGCTCGCGTCTTCCATTCCGCATCGACTTCCCGTGCGTCGCCTCTTGGACCCAGTCGTTCAACGCTGATCCCCGGCAGCGCGTCGAGCGTTTCGACCGCGCCGGAAGTCATTCGGCTCTGACCAAACTGATTGGCGATCTCGGACGAGTCGATCACCAGCAGGGTATCCGGGTGCGGCCGGGGCACCTCTTCAGCGGCGTTGGTGTAGTAACTGGGCAGGGCGTCCTGCTGGATCTCGTCGATGAAGGGCACGGACTGGGCAATACCCGGCTCGCGGTCGGTGTAATCACGCGCCCATTGCGTCATCGCGCTGCCGTTCAGGTGCAGAATCATGAAGAACGCGCCGCCCGCCACAAAGATGGGCAGCAAAGCCAGCAAACCCGGTTTCTCTTCTTCATTTGCCGTCAGGCCAAGGCGTACGAAGAAAACGATCACCGGGATCATGCCGACCAGGAAGCCGAAATCAGAAGGCCGCACCAGGGTCATGTTGAACTGCTTGGCAAAGAAGTAACCGGCGATGCCGACGATGAAGGCAGGCGCCAGGATCTTGGCGAAGATCTCGCCGATACTGGTGTCGCCTTCGACGCGCGCGGGTTGGCGGTCCGCTTTTTCAAGGGTCTTCCAGAAAATCATCAGCAGAATCACGGCGAACAGAACGCCGATACCGGCGGCGCGGAAGGTCCACAGCCAGCCCCAGTAGTTGCGGACAATCGGCGCCACGATCAGCGTCGCGGCCAGTGCGCCGATATTGATGCCCATGTAAAAAATATTGAATCCGGAATCGCGTTTCGGGTCACCCGGTTCGTACAGATTGCCCACCATCACCGAAATATTCGGCTTGAAGAAACCGTTGCCGACAATCAGGCCGATCAGGCCCAGCACGAAGTAGTTGAAGCCCGGCATGCCCATCAGGAACAGGCCGCTGGCCATCAGCAAACCGCCGATGGCCACCGAACGGCGGTAGCCGAGAAAGCGATCGGCGATCATGCCGCCCAGAAACGGGGTGAAATAGACGAAAGCGAGGTACAGTCCGTAGATTTCATTGCCCTCGGCGCGCGGCAGGCCCAAGCCCCCGCGTTCCGCGTCGATGGTGTAGAGCAGCAGGATGCCGACCATCGTGTAAAAGGCGAGACGCTCCCACATCTCGGTAAAAAACAGAGGGATGAGCCCCTTGGGGTGTCCAAACGCCATGATGCCTCCTCGATCTGGAAGGGTGTCCGCGCAGCGCGGCTTTTTTATTCTGGGTCCGGTGAATCCTACCCTAGCCCGCCTTATTGAACCATGGCTTCGGCCATGATTCTTTGAACGATTTACCAAACTGTTTCGCCCGCTGTGCCGCAAATCCCGGATCCCTGGTGAATTATGCGGGCCAGTCGCGGGGTGACTGGAACATTAAAAGGCGGTCGAGCATGAAAAAGCCCCGGGGCGGCCGGGGCTTTCTTGAAAATCAAATGGTGCTCAGCTGCGGCACTCGGCCGGAACGTTCCGGTTGGCCGTGTTGGCCGTGCACACCCAGTTCAGGCGCCCGGCATCATCGCCTATATCGCCCGTCAGGATCAGTTCGATCGGCGCCGGGGCGCCGGTGTTCCGGGTGGTCACGGTAATCACCGGATTCCGGCAACTGCCCGAGAAACCGATTGATGCGACGTATTTCGATGCCGTAAAGGTGTACCCGGCATCAGAATCGGTCAGCGGGTCGATGGTCGGATCCTCGATACAGGTCGCAGCGACCGCGGTCTTGGCGGCTGCCGCCACCGACAGGGCCTCGCCGACCTTGGCGCGGATCGTGTAGCTGGTGTAGACCGGCAGCGCGAGCGATACGATCACCGCGAGTGCGGCGACGACGATCATCAGTTCGATCAGCGTGAAGCCCGCCTGTCGCCGACATCTTTTTGCGCAGTAAAGATGCATTTTCATGGCCCGGCCCTCGAAAGAAATTTAAGTCATCATGCTCTTCCTGAGCCTGCTGCGGCTGCCAGGCGTCCCTGCCGCCGATCTTTTATTTATACCACTAATGACAGGCAAAGCCCGTCGAATTTCCGGCTATACTCGCTGCCAACCGACGAGCGGTTGGCTGCAGGGGGCAAGCGGTTCATGAAATCGTCAACGGAAGCAAGAAAATGGCCGGGCTTCAGCGCGGAGGCCGCTCGTGGTTTCGACCTGCGCCTGACCCCGTCCTGGTTGGACAAGATCGAAAAAAGCGATGCGCCCGGGGCGTTGATCCGGCAGGTCCTGCCCACCGCGGAAGAACTCCTGCCTGCGCCCGGTTTTGAACGCGACCCCTTAGACGAGGCGCCGGCAGAAAACCGCGGCCTGCTGAAAAAATATGCCGGGCGCCTGCTGGTAATGGCGACCTGGGCCTGTTCCGGCCATTGCCGCTTCTGCTTTCGGCGCAACCTGCTGGCCGCGCCGCCAAGGCAGTCCGAGGTCCAGGCCGCTTTTCAGCGCTACATGGAGACGCACAGCGGAATTTCAGAGGTCATTCTGAGCGGCGGCGACCCGCTCACGCTCAGCGATGCCCGGCTCGAATCCTGGTTTCGCCTGGTCGCAGGCTTCCCGCAGGTCCGTCGCCTGCGCATTCACAGCCGCGAACCCGTGTTTTCGCCTGAACGCATCACGCCCGCACTGGCCGCAATCATTCGGAATGGAACGATACCGGTCGTTATCGCAATCCACGTGAACCACGCGGACGAACTGGACGGGCCGACCCGGGAGGCCCTCTCGATTCTGCGGCAGTCCGGCGCGCTTCTGCTGACCCAGACCGTCTTGCTCAAGGGGGTC
>JASFSI010000009.1:0-14626 GCA_050114495.1 Lysobacterales bacterium
GCTCTGCGATCAGCACGTCGACGATGGTTCTCGTTCCTACCTCAAAGCCGGCCTGCGTGGCTTCGAGCGCGCTCTCGGCCGAAATGCTGGCCTGGCGAAAAGCTTCGACTTCCTGGATCCCGGCCAAAACCGCCCGGTAGGCATTTTCCGTTTCGCGCACGATGGCATTGTTGGTCGCATCGAGGTCCTGGCCGGTGGCGTCCAGCAGGTATCGTGCCTGGCGGGTCCGGGCGCTGACGCGGCCGCCCTCGTAAATGGGAATATCGAGGATCAGGCCGAAAGTGGTATCCGTTGATTCCAGGTCGGTGGTCAGCTCGATGTTGTTGACGAAGTCGCGGTAAACAAACTGCTTGTTGGTGAACTGGCTCCAGCCGGCCACCAGGTCCAGCGTCGGATAATGCCCCGATCGCGCCAGTCTCATGTTGGAATCTGCGATTTCGACCCCGGCCTGCGCGGTAAGCACCAGGGGGTTGCTGCGCAGGGCCATCTGCACCCACTGCTCGGCGCTGTCCGGGTTCGGCTCGACCAGCGGAAGGTTTTCCTGCAGCGCATCGAATGTCTCGAATGACTGCCCGGTGATTTCAAACAGTGCTTCTTTGGCGTCTTCAAGGTTGTTGCGCGCGACGATGGCGCGGGCACGGGCGTTATCGTACGTGGCGCGAGCCTCATGCACGTCGGTGACCGCGGTCAGGCCCACCTCGAAGCGCTGCTCGGCCTGTTCGAACTGTCGTTTGAACGCTTTTTCCTCGGCCTCGGCAAAGGTCACGCCGTCGATCAGCGTCAGGACCGTAAAATAATTGGTGGAAACCCGCAGCAGGAAATCCTGGTAGGCGGTTTGATACACCGCCTCGGCCTGGGAGATCTGGCCGCGCGCGATGTCCAGCGACTCGTAATTGGCCTGGCGGTAAAGACTCTGGGCCAGGTCGATACTGTAATTGTTGTTTTCGATATCCTGGTCTTCGAGGTTGATGCCGGGCACCGAGGTTTTGGTTTCACCCCAGCGCCAGCTGCCTGAAGCACCCAGCTGCGGAAGCAGGTTCGCCCGGGCAATCGCCTTGTTTTCGTAGGCCGCCTGGCGTCTGAAGTCCGCAGCCTGCAATGTCGGATCGTAATTCAGTGCCAGGTCATGAACCCCGACGAGGTCCACGGCGCCGGCCGGTGAGGACAACAACAGGCCCGCACCCGCAAGGCCGATCAGTTTACTTTTTACCGACATTTCAGATTACTCCCAATATTCATTGCTCGGCCCGGCATCCAATGCACCGCGGCCCTAGAACTGGAACTCCGGCTCAGGAACCGAGTTGACCAGCGGCGGCAGATCGGTCTCGAACAGGCTTTCCACCGTCCATTCGCTCACGCCTACGCGCTCCATCAACCGGGCTTCCATCGCCGGGGATTCTCCGTTTATGACAAACATCCGCCCGCCGGGGTTTACCCAGCCCAGGAACTGCTCGGGAACACGCGGGACGGAACCGGTGACCACGACCACGTCGTGCGCCTGTTCCGGCTGCCAGCCATTCATCACGTCGCCGACGGACAACTCGATGTTGCGGATTCCCGCATCATCGAGCCGGGCGGCGGCCTCACGGTGCAGATCCTCAAAGATCTCGACGCTGACCACGTGTTTGGCCAGTGATGCCAGGCAGGCCGTGACAAAACCGCTGCCCGTACCGATTTCCAGAACCGTTTCGTCCTCACCAAGATCCAGCGCCTGCAGCAGTCGCGCCTCGATCTTGGGCCGCATCATGACCTGGCCGGAACCCAGCGGAACAGAAATGTCCGCGAAAGCCAGCTTGCGGTAACGCACAGGAACGAAATCCTCCCTCAGGATTTTCTCCAGTGTCGACAGCACGCGGCCGTCCAGGACATCCCACGGCCTGATCTGCTGTTCCACCATGTTGAATCGTGCCTGTTCGAAATTCATCTATTTACTCCGTTCGCGGACCACCGGCGTACAAACCTCCAGGAACCGCAAAGACTAGCCCCTGCCGACCCGCGTATCAAGCGAAAGGGTGCGGTTTCGTGACGCAGGGATTAAGTGCCATTAGTCACGCCGCTGCGCACCGTGAAAAAGCGGGGCTCTTGCTCCCGCCGCGGGCTGAGTATAGGGTCAACGCTCGTTAATCAGGGGAACTTTTTTGCACGTTTTTTGCCTTTTTTCCGGTCATGTTGAGTGAAGACCAAAAACGAAGCCGTTTCGAAGCGCTGGTTCGCGAGCACGGCGCCGACCTGTTCCGGTATGCGATGTGGATCTGCGGCAACGAGGCGCTGGCCCGGGACCTGGTGCAGGAAACCTGTTTGCGGGCGTGGAAAGCGCTCCATCGCCTGCAGAACGAAAAAGCCGCCAGGAGCTGGATGATTACCATCCTGCGGCGTGAATATGCACGCACCTTTGAGCGCAAGCTTCCACCGATCGCGAACCTGGACGCGGTCGCTGAGCCGGCAAGCAGTGCACCCGAACCGGACGAGCAGGTGGAGATTCGTTTGCTTCGTGCGGGCATCGCGAGCCTTTCGAAAAAATACCGGGAGCCGCTGCTGATGCAGGTCGTGATGGGATACAGCTGCCAGGACATTGCCGACGAACTGGGGATCAGCAAGAACGCGGTGATGACGCAGCTTTTTCGGGCACGGCAGCAATTGAAAGAAAAACTGGGGAAAGACGGGATAACGGGCAACATTCATGAACTTTACTGAGTTCAAGCGAAAACTGGGCGCAGAGCCGCGCAGCAGCGATCCGGAATTTGTTGCCGCGCGCAATACCTCTCCTGAGTATCGCCAAGCGGCAGCGGAGGCGGAGCGTTTCGAACAACGTCTCGAGTCGGCGTTCGACATTACCGTGCCAACGGATCTCGTTGAGGGCCTTCTGGATACCCCGGGCCGCCGTCAACGGCGCGCCCGCTGGCCACTGGCGCTGGCAGCCAGCCTGGTCGTCTCCATCGGCGCCGCCGGCCTGATCTACCGGGCCTCGCACAGCTGGGATTCAGTCGAGGCCTACGTGCTGGATCACTACCGCCACGACGGGGCGAAAGTACTTGAACTTGCCGCCGGCGGGCCGTCCGGAGACATCCAGGAAATCCTCGGCGCTTTCGGGCTCCAGGCGGAACCGGCGCTGGCCGGCATGGTCCGGCTGGTCAAGTTCTGCCCCGCACCCGGAGGTAGAGGAGCGCACATGGTGCTGGATACCGAATCCGGCCCGGTCACCGTGCTTTACCTGCCCGGAACACGAGTAAACGACCGTCAGATGATCGACCTGGACGGCAGGCAGGCGATGCTGGTCAGCCTCGAACACGGCGCGGCCGTTATCGTCGGCGGCACGGGGCGTTCGCCTGCTGCGTACTACGCCGTTGTCCACGACGCGATCGTTCCGCTCGACCGCCGTTCCTGATTCCCCGCACTCACAGGGGCCTTCCGGCAGGGGAAAAATCGACCGGTTTCTGATATTTTGAGCGCATGTTTACTCAGATGTCAGACAAGGCCCGAATTCTCTGGATCGGGATTCCTTCACTGCTGGTCATCGCCACCCTGGTGGCGATGTTCTTTCTCAACCATGAACCGCCCCGGTACAACCCGATCGCCCGTGCGACGCTGCATGCGCAGGAGCACGGTCACCAGGTCGTCACCGGCTACACGACGACGGCGACCCTGATTGAAACCGTCGATACGCTGCTGCACAAACGCGGCGGATACATGACCAACGACGTGATGCCGCCCTGGGTGTTTCTCGACAACCTGCCCAACTGGGAGTTCGGCGTGCTCGTTCAGGTACGTGACCTGGCACGAACGATGCGCAATGACTTCAGCCGTTCGCAGACACAGTCAACCGAAGACCCGGACCTGTCCGAGGCCGACCCGCTGTTCCATTTCGATAACGACAGCTGGATTCTTCCCCGTACCGAGGCCGAGTACAGAAAGGGCATGGCGGCATTGGAGCGTTACCTGACCCGGCTGGCTTCGAAAAATGCGCCCGACGCCCAGTTCTTCGCCCGCGCCGACAACCTGACCGACTGGCTGGCTATCGTCGAAAAGCGGCTCGGCTCGCTTTCGCAGCGGCTTTCCGCCAGCGTTGGCCAGGCCCGGCTGAATACCGACCTTTCCGGCGACCCCGAGGCCCGCCAGTCGACCGATTCGCCCAACGTGGTGATCGTCAAGACGCCCTGGACCCAGATCGACGACGTGTTTTACGAAACAAGAGGAACGTCCTGGGCCCTGGTGCACTTCCTGCACGCAATGGAAGTGGATTTCGAGGATGTTCTGCGCAAGAAAAACGCGCTGGTCAGTTATCGGCAGATCATTCGCGAACTCGAGGCCACCCAGGAACCGCTGCGCGCGCCAATGGTGCTGAACGGAAGCCAGTTCGGCCTATTCGCCAACCACTCCCTGATCATGGCCAATTACATTTCACGTGCAAACGCGGCCATCATCGACCTGCGTAAACTGTTGCAGGAAGGCTGAGCGACCGGCGCCGGGCGACCCATGTTCGTCGACCACCTGCCCTATGCCGGGCGCCTGGATCAGCGTGCGCTCGACAGTGTCGACCTCGTCGTTATCCACTGCACCGAACTCCCGGACCTCGCCATGGCCCGGGTATTCGGAGAGCGCATTCACCACGAGGAAAGCCGCACCGGAAACTGTGGGCATTACTACATAGAACGATCTGGAAGAGTCGAGGAATGGGTGCCTCCGGATCGAATCGCGCATCATGTCCGTGGATTCAACCAACGCAGCATCGGCATCGAACTCGACAACCCCGGCCGTTACCCCGACTGGTTCAACAGCCGCCGCCAGCAAATGACAGAACCGTATACCCGGCCCCAACTGGAAAATCTGCTGCGCCTGGTCCAGTTGCTGCGTTCCTCGATTCCGTCCATCCGGCTGGTCAGCGGTCATGAAATGCTGGATCGGGAGCGAATTCCCTCGTCCGACCGGCCGGAAATCACCATACGGCGCAAGGTCGACCCCGGTCCGCTTTTTCCCTGGGACCGTTTTCTGGCCGCAAGCGGCCTTGAATTCATCAAGGCAGGAAAACGTCGTTTCGAAATCGTCAGCGGCGACCCAGTTCGATAGCGGCAATCCGACCGCGGTAGATCAGCACGACGTGCTCCAGGCTCCTTGACCCCTGTTTGTAATGCCAGCGCTCAACACGCACTTTTCGTGCGACACCATCGACCTCCACGGTGCTGCTGCCGTTGCTTTTCAGGCGGGGTTCGCCGCAGACCTGGACGAGCCGGGACAGGCTGTCACCGGTCCTGACGATTTTTCGCCCGCAACGGTAACCGTCCGCGACTGCAAGTTCGGAAAACAGGCAAACGCCGGCGATCGACAAGGTCAGGACCGCATGTTTTTTCGAATTCATGCCGCCAGTCTAGCTGCCGAGCGAAAACGCCAGGCACGAAAAGACACTGAACGGCTGTCGGAAAACGGAGCGTTTTCAACTGCGAAAGCGGTAACCCAGGCCGTACACCGATTCGATCATTTCCCGGCCGTTGCTGACGTCCTGCAGTTTTCGGCGCAGGTTCTTGATATGCGTGTCGACCGCCCGGTCACTGACCACGCGGTAGTCGCTGTACATTTCGTTCATCAGTTGGTCGCGGGAAAATACCCGCCCTTCCCGGGCCGAGAGCGCACGCAGCAGGGCGAACTCCACCGGGGTCAGGTTCAACAGCCGGCCCTCGAAACGCGCCTCGAATTTTTCCTCGTCGATTTCCAGCGTCAAAGCGACACACTCGTCAGGTGAGGCGCGACGCAGCACGGCCTTGACCCGGGCGACGACTTCACGGGGTGAAAACGGTTTGCAGATATAATCGTCAGCGCCCAGTTCCAGTCCGAGGAGCCGGTCGATTTCCTCGACCCGGGCCGTCACCATGATGATCGGCACCGGGCTTTCCCTGCGGATCTGCTTGCAGACCTCGATGCCATCCAGGCCCGGAAGCATCAGATCGAGCAGCACGAGGTCCGGCTGTTCATCGTGAAACCGCTGCAGCGCTTCGTCACCGCGACCGACGGTCGCTGTACGATAGCCGCCCTTGGACTGCAGGTAGTCCTCGAGCAGTTTCGCAATTTTGGGTTCGTCCTCGACGATCAATATGCTTTTTCCCGTCATCACCACACCTCAGAAAGGCAGACTCGTGCGAATCGACAGGCCACCCGTCGGGCTGTGTGCCGCTGTTATGGAACCACCGTGAGCCTCGGCGATATTCCTGCAGATGGCCAGGCCCAGCCCGGACCCCCCGGTGGCGCGCGCGCGGCTGTGTTCAGCCCGGTAGAAGCGTTCGAACAGGCACTGCAACTGATCGTCGTCCACTCCGGGCCCACTGTCTTCGACAATCAGGCTAATGCTATCGCCGCACTCGAGCCCAAGACGGACCGTGCCGCCGTCCTCCGTGTAACGGCAACAGTTTTCAAGCAGGTTGTGCAGCAGTTGACGCATGCGATGGGCATCGCAGGCCAGCGCGCAGCGCTCGGCAATTTCCGTTTGCAGCGTGATGCGACGCTCCGACAGGCGCGGTTCAAACGAATTGCCGGCCAACGCGACCAGTTCCGACAGGTCGGTTTCTTTCTTCTTGATATCCAGCGCGCCTGCGTCCGACAGGGCCAGGATTTGCAGGTCGTCGACCATCATCGCGAGGTGTTCCGCCTCTTCGCGCAAGGAACCCAGCGTGCTGTCGTCCACCGCCCTGACCCCATCCACCATGGCTTCGATTTCGCCTTTTATCACGGCCACCGGTGTACGCAGTTCATGGGCTATGTCGGCCATCCAGCGCCGCCGGGCCGTGCGGTTGCGGTCGAGCGATTCAGCCAATTGATTGACGTGTCCGGCCAGCACCGCGATTTCACCGCCGGAGGATGTGTCCGCACGCGTTTCATAGTCACCACCGCTGAGGCGACGCACGGCGCTGCCGATGTTCCTGACCGGCCGGCTGACCGTGCGCGCCAATGCCCACGACAGCAGGGCTGCAACCGCCAGCGCAACCGCCAGCGCGAGAGCCATGACTTTAAGCTGGCCGCGAACGAAAAGCTGCGCTTCGGGCGGAAGGATATTCCCCATCGGTGAAAAACCGATCCAGCCCACGGTTTCACCATCAACCACAATGGGCTCGAGCAACTCATCGGCAATCTCTTCCGCCGCTGCACCCACGATCAAGGCGCGCTGCTCATCGAGCAGGAACAGCCGTTCACGCAGCCCGCCCCGCCCCGGACGGCCCGGCCAGCGTAAATCGGCACCCGGCCCGGGCTGGACGCCGGGTCCGCGTGGCGAGGCTTCTCTTTCTGCTGGCGGCGGTCTGCGGGCGCCGGCCTGGGGCCGCTGGATGCGGGCAGCTTCACCGGTCATTCCAATCCGCCAGATCGTCTGCCAGACAGCTGGATTGCTGTGCAGCGCGCTCCATCCACCGCGGCGCTGGTAAAACTCTCCCAGCACCGGAGCGAGGTTCTGCAGAACCGTGGTCTCCTGGCGGTCGAGAAATTCTTCGAACCCCCGGTACAGGTTGGCACGCGTAATGGCAGCCGCCACCGCGAGAGCCAGAACGACGACCACGAATTGCGCCAGCAGAACCCGTGAAAAAATCGTTTTCATGGCGCCTATCCTGCATCCACATCGAAGACCCGTTCAAGCCGGGAATTAAAACTTACATTTTTCTTCACATTTGATTTCATTTTGCTCGACAGAATTCATCCTGCACAAAGCAACACGGCAAGCCATCAACGGTCTGCCGAGGCAAAAGCGACAGGAGATTGATCATGAACCACCGTTTTTCGAAGTCCCTAATTCTTATCGGCCTCGTCAGCCTGCTGGCTGCAGGCACCTCGTTTGCTGCTCCCGGCAATGGCCAGGGTGTTGGTCCCGCCAATCCCGGCGCAGCCGATTCAGCCCCTGGCATCGATCGCGGCGCCGGTCCGGCTCAGCGAATGGCGCGTTTCAGCGAGATGCTGCAGCTCACCGAATCACAGGAAGACGAAATCCTGGAGTTCTTCCGTGCGCGAGAAGCGGAACGCGAAGCCATGCAGCAGCGGATTGCAGACACGTTTGGTCAGCAAATCTGTGAACAGCGCGCCGCCAATGACGGCGCTTTCGAAGAACTGCTGCTGTCCGTTCTGAACGAGGACCAGCTGTTGATCCATGAGGAAATGAAGGCTCAACGGGAAGCGCGTAAGGCCAGCCGCAAGATGTCGCGCCGGGGTGGCGGCCTGGATTGCTCCATTTACGACGTTGACGGTTAATTGACCGCGACAAGAGTCGCTCGAACGGGCGCTGGATGACCCTCCACGGTCAGGCCCTGCTCCCCTGCTGCCAGGGCCTGTTCAAGAGACTCGAAGCGCATCCACTCCGTGGATCGCTGTTCCGAGGTGGTGGTCGCGCTGACGTCCACCACCTCGATTTTTCTGAACCGGGCCGTCTTGACCCATGCCCGCAAGCGGTCGATTCCCGGAACGGCCCAGACGTTTCTCATACGCGCGTAGCGCTCCTCCGGAATCAGCAGATCGCGGCTTCTCCCATTCGGCAGAACCAGTGTTTCCAGCACCATCGTGCCGCCCGGCCGCAGCAGGCTGCGTATCCGTTCGAGGTGATGGGCCGGATCTCGCCGGTGGTACAGAACCCCCATGGAAAACACCGCATCCAGAGCGGCAGGTGCAGCAGGCAGGTCCTCGATGCCCAGCGGCAGCACATAGCAGGGCAGATCGCCCGCGAAGTGGCGCCACGCGAGCCACTGCATCACGAACAGCAGGGTCGGGTCGATGCCGATGACGAGATCGGCCCCGGCCCCCAGCATTCGAATGCCGTAGTAACCGTTGCCGCTGCCGATATCGAGCACGCGGCTGCCGGAAAGATCGACGTGCGGGGCAACCCGGTTCCATTTCCAGTCCGAGCGCCACTCGGTGTCGATATACAGACCTCCGATTTCCAGTGGACCCTTGCGCCAGGGATGCAATTCCATCAACAGCGTTTTGAGCTTTTTCGGGTCGGCAACCGCTGCGCCAAGACGCGGGGCTGAAAGCGCCGGTTCGGCAACGGGCTCAGCGGCAGGCAGCTGCTCCAGTGCGCGGCGCCAGCGCGGCAGGTCACCGTGCGGGTGGTTTTGCAGCCGCTTTTCGCCCCGTTCCGCCAACACCCGAAGCCAGGAACTGTCGGGCCAGAGTGGCGGCAGACGATCGTATATTCCCCCGTTCATTCAGCGCATGGCCACCAGTGACACGAAATTGAACCCCTGCTGCCAGCGGTACACCTGCGCAAAACCGGCCTCGGCCAGCCGTTCACGGTGCGCGGCCAGGGTCTCCGGCTGCAGCACTTTTTCCAGGGCATCCCGCTTGCGCGCGATTTCGAGTTCGGAGTAACCCTGGGAACGTTTGAAGTCGTGGTGCCACTGGTTCTGCAACCGCTGTTCTTCTTCGTCTTCGAAACGGATTTTCTCCGACAGCACCAGCACGCCACCCGGTTCAAGGCCGGCAGCTATTCCGCCAAGCAGTCTCGCCCGGTCCTTCGGATCGATGAACTGAAGCGTGAAGTTGAGCACCACGACGGAAGCCCGGTCAATCGGGGTTTCGAGGATATTTTCCTGGCAAACGGTCACCGGCAGCAGGCCGTCATCGGGTTCGGCTTCGAGCGCCGCACGCAGCCCCTCGACCATGCCCGGCGCGCTGTCGACAGCGATGATTTCCACGCCCTCGGCCCGAACCGCCGCGCGCATGGCCAGCGTGACCGCACCCAGCGAACAGCCCAGATCGTAAATACGGGTATTCGGCTGAACATAACGGCGCGCGATCATTGCGGTCATCGAAACCACGGTGGCGTAACCCGGCACCGAACGGTTGATCATGTCCGGAAAAACCCGCACGACCCGTTCGTCAAAAAGGAACTCGCCCGGTTCGGTAATGGTAGTCTCAAACAGCCTGTCGCGTTCGCCCATCACTTCAAACCCATCACGTTAATCAGCGTCATGATAACCGTCCGTCGTGACTAATGGCGCTTCAGGTTCATGATGCTTGCTGATATTTTTGTCCTGGTATCGTTTCGTCGGCCGATAGTGCTGCGGTCAGAATCTTTCGCGCGCGCTTTGGCACACTCTGGGAGGGAGAACATGGACATCACACTGCTGTGGGCAATCATCGTCGTCGTTCTGGGCGTGGTCATCGTACGCAAGGCGGTCATCATCGTGCGCCAGGGTTACGAGTATACGCTGGAGCGTTTCGGTCGTTTCCGCACCACGCTGCGGCCCGGATTTCATTTCATCGTTCCGTTCGTCAACCGGGTCGGACACAAGGTGAACATGATGGAACGCGTGCTCGACGTTCCGTCACAGGAAGTCATTTCCAAGGACAACGCGGTGCTGACCGTGGACGGCGTGGTGTTTTTCCAGGTGCTGGACGCGGCCAAGGCCGCCTACGAGGTGTTCCGCCTGGAGCACGCAGTCCTCAACCTGACCATGACCAACATCCGTACGGTGCTGGGTTCGATGGATCTGGACGACGCGCTGTCCAAGCGTGACGATATCAACGCGCGCCTGCTGGTGGTTGTCGACGAGGCGACCACGCCCTGGGGCATCAAGGTCACGCGTATCGAGATCAAGGATATCAGCCCCCCGGCCGACCTGGTCGCCGCGATGGCGCGCCAGATGAAAGCGGAGCGTGAAAAGCGCGCCACCATCCTCGAAGCCGAAGGCACCAGGCAAGCCGAGATCCTGGAGGCCGAGGGTTCGAAACAGGCCGCCATCCTGCAGGCCGAGGGCCGCCGGGAAGCCGCCTACCGCGACGCCGAGGCCCGCGAGCGGCTGGCCGAAGCCGAGGGCAAGGCCACAACGATGGTCTCGGAAGCCATCGCGTCCGGCAACATCCAGGCCATCAACTACTTCGTCGCACAGAAATACGTCGAGGCGCTGGCTGCTTTTGCCGAGGGTCAGAACACCAAGACGCTCCTGCTGCCGGTCGAGGCGACCGGCATCCTGTCCAGCCTGGCCGGCATCACCGAGGTTGCAAAAGAAGCCTTCGGCGACCACAACGAAAAGCAGGGGGGCTGACATGGACTGGCTGGATGGCATTGTTTTCTGGCACTGGTGGATACTCGCCGGAATCCTCCTGATTCTCGAGCTTTCGTCGCCTGTCTTCTTTTTCCTGTGGCTGGGCTTTGCCGCGGCCGCCATGGGCCTGCTGCTTTGGGTCTTCCCCGAAATGCCGCTCGTCACGCAGTTGACCCTTTTTGCGATCCTGTCCGTGGTTGCCGTGGTGGCCTGGCGGCGCTACAGGGAAACCCACCCACCGAAGTCGGATCAGCCGCTGCTGAACCAGCGCGGACTGCAGTACCAGGGGCGTGTTTTTACCCTGGAACACCCGATCGTGAACGGCGTGGGCAAGGTCGAAGTGGACGACAGCACCTGGCGGGTCAAGGGGCCCGACCTGCCGGCGGGCACCCGCGTGCGGGTCACCGGGGTCGACGGCGTGATTTTCGTCGTGGAAAGCGCGGATACCGACTGATCACGATATAATACGAGGTTTGCGTAGCAGCAGAAGGCGGCCCGGCGGCCGCCTTTGCTTACGCGTTTTAACCGGTAACGAAAAAAATGACCTTCCAGGAATTCATTCAAAGCCTCGAAGCCTACTGGTCAGAGCAAGGCTGCGTGCTGATCCAGCCGCTGGACCTCGAGGTCGGCGCGGGGACTTTTCACCCGGCAACGTTTTTGCGCTCGATCGGGCCGGAACCATGGAATGCCGCTTATGTGCAGCCCAGCCGTCGACCGACGGACGGCCGCTACGGCGAGAATCCGAACCGCTTGCAGCACTACTACCAGTACCAGGTTGTGATGAAACCTTCTCCTGAAAACTTCCAGGAACTGTACCTCGGTTCACTGAAGGCGGTAGGCATCGACCCGGCGGTCCACGACATCCGCTTCGTGGAAGACAACTGGGAATCACCGACCCTGGGCGCCTGGGGCCTGGGCTGGGAGGTCTGGCTCAACGGCATGGAAGTCACCCAGTTCACGTACTTCCAGCAGGCCGGCGGGCTGGAATGCCGGCCGGTAATGGGTGAGATCACCTACGGTGTCGAGCGGCTCGCCATGTACCTGCAGGAAGTCGACAGCGTCTACGACCTGGTCTGGACCGATGTGGGCGGCCGCACCGTCACCTACGGCGAGGTGTTCCACCAGAACGAAGTGGAACAGTCCACCTACAACTTCGAACACGCCGATACCGATGCACTGTTCGCCTGGTTCGACGTGTGTGAGCGTGAAGCCGTCAAGCTCGTCGACCTGGGGCTGCCCCTGCCGGCCTACGAGCAGGTGCTCAAGGCATCCCACACGTTCAACCTGCTCGACGCCCGCAAGGCCATATCGGTCACGGAGCGACAGCGCTTCATACTGCGCGTTCGCGACCTGGCCCGCCGCGTCGCGGAAACCTACTATGCAAGCCGCGAAGCGCTCGGCTTCCCCGGCCTGTCGAACGGCCAGGAGGGCAGAAAACATGACGGATAGCCTGCTGATCGAACTGGGCTGCGAAGAACTGCCGCCCAAAGCGCTGGATACCATCCGCGAAGCGTTTTTCAACGCGGTCTGTGCCGGGCTGGAAAAGAACAACCTTGCCTTTGATCCAGCCGGAAGCCGGTCGTACTCGACACCCCGCCGCATCGCTTTGCTGCTGGCGGACGTGGCGCCGGGACAACCCGATCAGGTATTGGAACGCAGGGGGCCTGCCGTAGCGGCCGCCTACGACGAGGACGGCAAGCCGACGGGGGCGGCGCTGGGTTTCGCGCGCTCGGTTGGCAAAGAAGTGAGCGAACTGGAAACCATCAGCACCGACAAGGGCGAATGGCTGTTCAGCCGTGTGCACCAGCCCGGCCGGCCGCTGTCTGAGATTCTTTACGAGGTGCTGGGGCAAGCCGTTCGCCAGCTTCCGGTTCCCAAACCCATGCGTTGGGCCGATCACGACTTCAGTTTTGTACGCCCGGTGCACTGGCTGGTCGTCATGCACGGCAGTCACGTGGTCGAAGGACAATTGTTTGGACTCGATGCGGGCAATACGACACGGGGACACCGCATTCATGCGCCGGGGTCGCATGAAATTGCCTCGGCTGAGCAATACGCCGACGTACTCGAGCGAGCTCATGTGCTCGCCGACCAGGACACGCGCCGGGATGTCATTCAGAACGCCCTGGTGGAGTGTGAACCTGACGTCATCATTGATCCGGACCTGCTCAACGAGGTGAACAACCTGGTTGAGTGGCCGGTTGCGATCAGCTGCTCTTTTGAAGACGAATTCCTCGAGGTTCCGCACGCGGCGCTTGTTGCCGCCATGCAGGACCACCAGAAGTTCTTTCCGGTCGGAAAAAACGGCGGAAAGGATGAGGTCAGCAATCGTTTCGTAGCCATCGCCAACATCGAGAGCCTCGACGGCAACCAGGTTCGAATGGGTTACGAGCGTGTCATCCGTCCGCGGCTGGCCGATGCCCGCTTCTTCCTCGAACAGGACCTGAAAACCCCGCTTGAACACCACCTGGAGCAGCTCGATCGTGTCGTTTACCAGCAGAAGATCGGTTCTGTTGGCGACAAATCACGCAGGATACAGAAAATTGCTGGTTCAATCGCCGAAAATATCGGCTCTGATGTATCGGTTGCCGAGCGGGCTGCCCTGCTGTGCAAATGCGACCTGATGACCCAGATGGTCGGTGAGTTTCCCGAGTTGCAGGGTGAAATGGGCGGCTACTACGCCGAGGTCTCCGGCGAGCCCGCCGCTGTCTCGCAGGCCATCGCAGAACATTACGCACCCCGTTTCGCGGGCGATACGGTTCCCGGCAGTGATGCCGGCCGTATCGTGAGCCTGGCCGATCGCGCGTACAGCCTGGTGGGTATCTTCGCCGCCGGCCTGAAACCCACCGGAAACAAGGATCCCTTTGCGCTGCGCCGGGCCGCGCTCGGCCTGCTGCGCATCCTGCTGGAGGCCGGGCTGGACCTGCCGCCGCGTACCGTCCTCGCGCTGGCGGCAAACGTTTTCGAGGGCGTCGTGGAAGTCAGCGATGAGCTGCTTTGCGAGGTCGAGACGTTCGTTACCGACCGCCTGAGAAACTTTTACACGGAAAAGGGGCACGGCACCGAGCTGGTCAACGCGGCGCTCGCTTCTCCCTGGGACACGCTGCCCGACCTCGACCGCCGATTGAAGGCGCTTGAAGGGTTCATGAACGAACCAGCCGCAGCCAGCCTGGCTGCTTCCAATAAGCGTATTGGCAATATTCTGCGCAAGTCCGAGTTCGTCGGGCCTATGAATATCGACGAATCTTTGTTTGTTTTCGACGAAGAAAGCGTCCTTTTCAAAGAAATTAACACTATTTCTGAAGAACTGGAACCACTCATCGAACAGGGCGATTACGCATCCGGTTTGCGCCTGCTGGCAAAACTTGAATCTTCCGTCGATCGCTTTTTCGAGGCGGTCATGGTGATGGACGAAGACCGGGCGAAACGCAACAACCGCCTGGCCCTGCTGGCCCTGCTCAAGTCACGCTTCGATCGCATAGCCGACCTCTCGATCCTGGGGTGAAACAATGAGCCGCCAACCGCTTCTGCTCATCAGCCGCAAAGACCTCGTTCTTGCCTGTGACGGACCAGACGGTGAACACACGATTCGTTTGCTCGCCGGGCTGACACGGCGT